>JAAWGY010000116.1 GCA_022795575.1 Angelakisella sp.
TGACTGCCGATGCCAAAAAAGCGCAGGAATACTGTGTGTATTTCAAGGTTTTTTGGCAAAGGCAGGCGGAAAATTTGCCGTCAAGATGCGCGCGGCGGCTATTGGTACAGCTTCTAAGGGGGAGACAGCAATGAAGCAGATGATAGCCCTGACACTGGCCCTTGCCCTCCTTGGGGGCTGCGGGAGCGCCCCGCCGGCTTCTTCCGCCAGCCAGCAGCTTTCCGGGGAGACGGTATCCGGCATTATCACCAAGGTAAACGGCAACGAGATCTCCCTGGAGCTTGTCACCCTGCGCCAGGGGGCCGGGGCCCTCCCCGCCGGGGAGGAGGAGACCGGCACAGAGGCGGCAGCGCCCCCGTCCGGCGGTTCCGGCCAGGGCCAGGGCCAGAGAGACCGGGCCTCCGGCCAGGGGGACCGGGGGACCAAGACCCCGCCCGCCGGCCAGAACGGCGGGGCGGCGGGGGAGAGCTTTGGCGGCGGGGTGCTGCCCGAGGCCGGCGGGATGCCCCCCGGGGCCGGCGGTGACGGCGGGGCCGGGACAGCCGCCCAGCGCTACACCCGCACCGGGGAAACCGCCCTGTACCGGATTCCGGTGGGGGCGGAGGTCATCACCCTTACCGGGACCAGCCGGGACTTTAACAGCCTTTCCCCCGACCTGTTAGTGACCATCACCTTCCGGGAGGACGGCGTCACCCCGGGGCAGGTGCAGGTGGTGCAATCGTTATCGTAGGAGGTGGTTCCCAAATGGAGCAGATCATCCGGCTGAACCGGGTAAACAAGTACTACACCATGGGGGAGGAACGGCTCCACGCCCTGCGGGACGTGGACCTGACGGTGGAGCGGGGGGAGTTTCTGGCCATCCTGGGCCCTTCCGGCTCGGGGAAATCCACCCTGATGAACATCATCGGCTGCATGGACACCGCGGACAGCGGCAGCTACCTGCTGGACGGGGCGGAGATCAACACCCTGCGGGACGACGCCCTCACCCAGGTACGCAACGAAAAAATCGGCTTTATCTTCCAAAAGTACCAGCTGATCCCCAAGTACACGGTGCTGCAAAACATCTGTATGCCCATCCTCATCCGGGGCAAAAGCCGCAGGGAGGCGGAGGAGGCCTGCGCCGAGACCATCCGGCTGCTGGGGCTGGGGGAGCGGACCAGGCACAAGCCCAGCGAGCTTAGCGGCGGGCAGCAGCAGCGGGTGGCCATTGCCCGGGCGCTGGTGGGGCGGCCCAGCATCCTGCTGGCCGACGAGCCCACCGGGGCGCTGGATTCCACCACGGGCCGGGAGGTGCTGGAGCTGTTTGTAAAGCTCAACGAGCTGGGCAACACCATTGTTATGATTACCCACGACGAAAAGGTGGCAAGATACGCCCACCGGGTGGTGCGGATTGTAGACGGGCAGGTGGCCGGGGAGGAGATGCCGGCATAACAGAAGAGGCGGGGAGCAAAGCTCCCCGCCTCTTTAACAAATAAAACAAAAAACTTCCTCATAAAACGGTTGTTTTTCCCTAAAATATCGTTTATAATGTTGGCAAGGCACAAAATGCTGTGCAAGCAGGAGCGGGATGGTCGCAACACCCCGCCCCCTGTATACGGAGAATGACACTCTCCATACACAACGGCTCATTGCCGCACATTGCAACTATCATTATACCTGCTCGGCTTTGTAAAAACAAGCCGGACGGGGAAAGTGATTTGTGTTTGCACTTGTTCTGCGGTGTCGTGTATGGTTTATTTTCCGTACCCGGCACCGCTATTTTGCTGCCTTGCGGAACCACGGAGGCAGGGGCCCGGGCTTTATCCTGGCATCAGGGCCCCCGCCTGCCCGGCCGCAAGCGACAAAAACAAGGAGGACACGTATATGAAAAAGGTTTTGGCCCTCTTCCTGGCGGTGGCAATGTTGGTCACGCTGAATGTGGGGGCGCTGGCGGCAACAGGCGATTCTGCCATAGAGATCAACATTCCTTCATTAGGTTTCGTCATCAGGGAGGGGCAAAAAATCCAGTTGGAATATGAAATTAAGCCCGAAGGTGCGCTTTCCCCGGATGATCTTATCTGGGTTATTGATGATGAAAACATTATGACCATTGATGAGAACAACATTGCCACCGGTGGGGCTGTTGGAACCACTAAAATGGCGCTGAAATCCAAATCGGATGAATCCATTTCTTCTTATCCAACTACAGTTTACACCATTGAAAAAGATGCTCCCGGGATGACGATTAATGGTATCCGCCCGGATACAGAACCGATAAAAACAAACATAAGTATTAACGGTACCCTTGGTGACATCATCGAAATAGAGATGTTCAAGGCCTATGGCTGGGTGCGGTCACGTTTTTGGGGGACTTGGGACAAAGACAAGCTGGTTAAATATGATGGGACATTCATTGTGCCGGATTACTGTCAAACAGCTATCTTAAGTGGCGACCGTGTAAGCTTTTCCGATAATAACAATCAGTTTCAGTTTGCGCCAAATACGTATAGCGAATACTTTAACTTTGGTGCCGAAGATGTAGGGTCAACCATACATGAGACCATGGAGGTTATTGTTGCTGGAAGTGATGGAAGAGTTTTCCCAAGCACCACAAGTTTCTGGTTTCCTATAGAAGTTACTTTGACTGATACTGTCAACCTTACCGCAAATGGACGTTTTTACTGCGAGGAGGGTGCAAGCGCCCAAAAAATTCCTAAAGGACGCGATTATACCTTTGTTTTTCATGCTTTAGACAAGGCAAATATCATAGAAGACGGTTGCACACTCAAGTTTACATCGAATGATGGTGTCAGTACAGACGAAATTCTGAAAATTAACAGTGTTGTTCAAGAGGGAAAAGTCTTCAAAGTAAATGCAACTCCGGTGCGGTTAAGTTCTTATCAGCAGGACACCTATTTAATTTCGTTAAAAAACAGTGCCGGAAAAGAAATTGGCACAGGTAAATGGAATTTTTCCATTGAACCGGAAGGAACTACTGTAATTCCGGACAAACCTTCCACCCCTATTCCAGATGATCCCGACAACCCTGACAATCCGGAGAACCCCGATAATCCGGAGAACCCTGACACCCCGGACAATCCCGGCAATCCGGAAAACCCTGACAACCCGGACAATCCCGGCAATCCGGAAAACCCTGACACCCCGGACAATCCCGGCAATCCGGAAAACCCCGACAACCCGGACAATCCCGGCAATCCGGAAAACCCCGACAACCCGGACAATCCTGGCAATCCGGAAAACCCCGACAACCCGGACAATCCCGGCAACCCGGAAAACCCCGATAACCCGGGCAACCCCGACACTCCCACCCCCAAGCCCCCCGTGCTTGACAGCGGCGCCCCCGACAAATCCCCCCAAGCCAGTGACAACGCCGCCAACACCGAAAAGACCACCGACGCCCTCCGTGACGGCGAGGCGGTATCGCTGAAGCTGACCAACGGCTCCGCCGGCCTGTCCACCGACACCATCGACACCCTGGGCGGCAGCAAGGGCAAGCTGACACTCCAGAACGGCGGCATGACCGTCACCATCCCCGGGGGCTTCGGCAAGGTCAACGAGCCCGGGCGCATCTACTTCCCCTTTGACTACGAGGACGCCCCCCGCTGCGCCGCCGATATGCTGGCCGCCGTCAAGGGGGAGGGCGCCAAGAGCGAGGCCCGCAAGGTGGGCGGTGCCATGACACTGCCCACAACCGTTACCGTCACCCTGAAAACCAAGCTTACCGGCACCGTCCACGTCTACCTCTACAACGAGGAAACCGGCAAGTTCACCCTGCTGGCCTCTCCCGTTGCCAAGGACGGCACCGTCACCTTCTCCACCCGGCAGATGGGCTATATGCTCCTCACCACCGGGCGCGTCTAAGCAAAAGCCCGCTCCCTTTGAGCCGTGGGGAGCCGAAGCAAACAGCCCGCCCCTAAGGATAGGGGGCGGGCTTTCGTTTGCCCAAGGGACCTTTGCAGCAACCGGAGGCAGCAGCAAAAGCGCCCGGCCGCCCCCACGCTACGACGCTTCCTTCCCCCGGGCGGTTTCCTCCAAGGGCGGGGCCTCCAGGCCGGGAACCTCCTCCCCGGTGAGGATCTCCTTCTCCTGGCTGATGTCCTCCTGGCAGAGGTAGACCCCCTCCAGCAAAAAGCGGTCCGGCAGCTCCTGGCCGTTCAGCTCCCGCTGGATGATCTCGATCCCCGCGTCGCCAAAGCTCCGCTCCTCCAGCTCCCGCAGCTGCTCCTCCGCCATGGCCCGGGCCTCCTGGGGGGTGATGTCGGTCTGGTGGGCCTCCAGCAGCAGGAAGGCCTCCCGGCTCCAGGTGATGGGGGCGATGCTGCTGATGAGAGGGATGTCGTGGACAACTGTCTCCAGCTTATACGGCCCCTCGATGGGCGTCCCCCAAAAGAGGGGCAGCTGGAGGGAAAGGATGTTGAGGTACCGCCGCACCGCCACCCCCCGCACCGTAAAGCTCTCCTGGCGGTAGGGCACCTCTGCCCGCAGCTCCTCCCGGGTTTGGGCCAGCACCCGGGCCCGGGCGTGGACGGTGCGGTTGCGGGCCTTCTTGTCCTCCATAATGCCGCTCACCAGCATCTCGCCAATGTCCACCGAATCCCCCACCTTAACGGTGGGCTGGCCGTTGTAGACCTCCATGTAGGTGATAAACCCCGGTTTGGCGGCCACCACGTTGTGGGGGACATGGTCGTCCACCCGCTCCGGAGGGGCGACCCGCTCCTGGATTTCCACCACCGCCCGGCTCCCCCGGAGGTTTACTGCCACCCAGGCGGCCTCGTCCAGGCGGATCATCAGGCGGCGCTCCACCTCCCGGGCGTCGATATCCCGCCGGAGAACGCCCCGGCGGACCCCCAGCTCCTCCAGGGCGGCGATGACCTCCTGCTCCGGGATGGTCTGGAGGCCCAGCACCTCCACCTGCCAGACGAACTGGCCCATCATAAGGATCGCCGCCGCCACCAGGGCGATGCCGGCAAAGAGGCCGGTGCGCTTGCGGTAGCGGTGGAGCAGCACCGGGGCGCCTCCCCGGCGCTCCGGCTCCAGGATGACCCCCGCCCGCTGGGCCAGCTCCGGCAGCCGCCGGCTCCCCCGGAGGGTGGTACAGGCGGTGTAGCGGCTGCCCTGCCGCCGCCCGTCCCACACCGGCACCCGGTTTTGGGCGCAAAGGTTGATGAACCGCTCCAAAAAGCCGTCCCGGACCGAAAACCGCACGGTCCCCCGAAAAAACCGGATGATGCTGATGATAGACATAGGCCGCCGCCTTTCCCCCAAAATCGCCCCGCCGGGGCCCCAAAGCCGTATCTGCCGCTGTGTGCCACAAGGTCTATTCGGGTTCTCCCGATGCGCCGAACCGGCAGGGAGATTCCGAATAGGTTTTCAGCTGTACTCCAGCCCCAGGATGGTCCCGGCCACAATGGCCTCGCTGTCGGTAAAGGCCCGGATTTCCAGCCCGGTACCGGTGAACTTTAGAATCAGCCCCTGGGCAGAAAGGCGGATGCAGGTATCGGAATATTCGATGATGCCCCGGCACCCGTCCACCACCGCCTGGCGGTTGCCCAGCAGCTCCACCCGCACCGGGGAGAGAAAGGCCACCGCGGGCTCCTCGATGCTGCCCGTTAAAAGAAAAGGCTTTTTGCCCTCCCCCGGACGCCGGGAGGGCTTTTTTTCCGGCTGCTTTGCCTGCGACATTCACCATCACCCCGTGGCTATTCTATGCGCCGGGGGAGGTGGTCAGACCGGCGGGGGAATGTTTCGCCGGGGCGGGCCGTATGGATAGAGGGACGATTGCAACCCGGCTTGGGCCTTCCTACACGCTGGGAGGTCCGGAGCAGGCGCGGGGAGATGGAAAGGGGCGGCGGCGATGAAGGGGACGGACCGGGCGAAGGGATGGGTGCTGGCGGCAGGGTGCGGCGTGGCAGCGGCGGCGCTGCTCTTCTGCTCCGCCTCGGTGGGGGAGGGCATCCGCCGGGGGCTGGCGGTATCGGCCACGGTGATGATCCCCTCCCTCTTCCCCTTCCTGATTCTCAGCGACTTTGTAGGTAGGACCCGGGTGGGGAGGATGCTGGAGGGGCTGCTGGGCGGGGCGGCGGAGAAGATTTACCGCTGCCCGCGGCAGCTGGCCCCGGCCCTGCTGATGAGCTGGATTGGGGGTTATCCCGCCGGGGCCAGGGTGCTGGCGGGGATGGCGGAACGGGGGGTGTTGGACCGGGAGGACGCCGAGGCGGCGCTGGCTTTCTGCGTCAACAGCGGGCCGGCCTTTTTGGTGACGGTGGTGGGGGTGGGGGTTTTTGGCTCCCCGGGGTGGGGGCTGTTCCTCTTTGGCTGTCAGCTGGCGGCGGGGGCGGTGGCGGGCCGGCTCCTCTGCCGCCGGGGCATCCGGGCCCGGGCGGAAGGCCGGCTTTCCCCTCTGCCGGCGGCGGCGGGGCTGGTCCAGGCGGTGGCCTCCGGGACGGGGGGGATGCTTTCCATCTGCGCCTTTGTGCTGGTTTTTTCGGCGGTGGCTCAGGTACTGGAGGACGGCGGTCTTTTGGCCCTCTTTGGGGGATGGCTCAGCGGGATAACGGGGGGGCTGCTGACGCCCCAGGGGGCGGCTTGCTTTGGGACAGGGCTGCTGGAGATCGGTGGCGGCTGCGCCAGGGCCCAGCAGCTGCCGCCGGGGCAGGGGGCGCTGGTGCTGCCGTTTCTGCTCTCCTTTTCCTCCTGCTCGGTGATTTGCCAGTTGGGGGCCTGCTTTGGGGAACGCCCGGCAAAGCTAAGGCAGCTTCTGCGGGCCCGGGTGGTCCATGGGCTGCTGACGACGGCGTTGGCAACCCCGGTGCTATGGGGCCGGTTTGCATCGGCTCCGGCCATGACTGGCCAGCCGGTGCTGGCGCCGGGGAGCGGCGGGCTGCTGGGGGCGCTGTGTATGGCGGCGATGTGCGGGATTCTGGCCTCGGCTATTGGGGAGGGGGAGGGGTAGGCGGGTGTTTTGGGGATGGGGGGTAAGTGGGCCCCAAATGCGCCTGCCGCCCTGTGGGAGACGAAGCCGCCTGACCGTCAGGTTGTGCCCGCCCGGGCTACCGGGCCGCAGGTCCAGGGCCGCGCAGGCCC
>JAAWGY010000117.1 GCA_022795575.1 Angelakisella sp.
CCGGCGGGGGGTCACTTTCTGGTTCGCCAGAAAGTAACCAAAGAGCGACCAGGGCTGCGCCCTGGACCCGACGGCCAAAGGCGTCAGTCGCTTGGGGGGTGCTCCCCTTACGCCGCCTGGACCGCTTGGGCCCGGTTCTTCTACATGGGTGACAGCCTCAATCTCAACGTGTGGTTGCTCGATGCTTGGTTGGGCGGCTGGCCCTGCCGGGGGACAGGCTCCAGCGGCCTTGCGGGGGGCGCGTTATGGCCCGCTCCCTCCTTCCGGTTGGCCTGATAAGGTGCCTCCGGCGGATCTGATTCCCTGCGGGGGGATATGGTATGGGATGGGTTTGTGGTGTGTGGCTCTGTTTGGTTGTGGCGGCGGAAGCATTTTGGGCAAACGGGCCACTAAAGGGCCTGTTGTTGTTTTGCGGGTATATTCTATCCAATATTTTCAACATAAATTTTATTTATTTTCTTATAATTATGTATTATCAGATAAATCGCGCATATTTTTCTGCGAAACGCAAAATATTTATCACAGTTTTACTTGTTTAGTTACTTAGATTTTACTGCAGACTTATTTTTGTAGCTGCCTGACTGGGAATTGCAAACCGTGGGGCCGAGGTTAGGAGTAGCCGATATCTCCCCAAAAAGCCTTTTGCTGTTTCGCAGGTGGTTATATGCCACCTGCAATTTTCACACTAAATTTGCTTTATTTTCTTAAAATTTTGTATTTTGGAAATATTACGCACATTTTTTTGAAAATTACGAAATATTTATCACCGTTTACTGTTATTTAATTACTTAAATTTTGCAATAAGGCTTATTTTTGCTTTTTGCAGCTGGCCGACAGGGAATCGCAAACCGTGTAGCCAAAGGACAATGATATGTCAACGGAAATTTTTATATCGATTTTACTTTATTTTCTAAAAATCATGTATTTACAGATATGTTCCGCACATTTTCCTGTAATTTATAAAAATTTATCCACAGTTTTATCTATTTTATTACTTAAATTTTATAAAGAGCTTATTTAACCGCATTTTTTAACTCGTCCCCTCTCCCCTTTGCCTTGACATTCCCCTCGCCGCAGGCTATAATAAATACAGAACGAACGTTCTAACCAAAAAACCCAAAATCTACAGCAACCGCAAACAGGGGGTAACAGGTGAAAGAAAAAGTCTACGCCGCCATCGACCTCAAGTCCTTTTACAGCTCCGTGGAGTGCATCGAGCGGGGCCTGGATCCCCTGACCACAAGCTTGGTTGTGGCGGACAAGAGCCGCACCGAAAAGACCATCTGCCTCGCCGTAACACCGGCCCTGAAAAGCTACGGCATCCCCGGCAGAGCCCGGCTGTTTGAGGTGGTGCAGCGGGTGAAGGAGGTCAACTGGCAGCGGCAGCGGAACGCCCCGGGGCGAAGCTTGACCGGCTCCTCCCCCTATGCCGAGGAGCTGGCCGCCCACCCGGAGCTGGCCCTGGATTACATCGTCGCCCCGCCCCGGATGGCGCTGTACATGGAATACAGCACCAGAGTCTACCAAGTCTACCTGAAGTACATCGCCCCGGAGGACATCATCAGCTACTCCATCGATGAGGTCCTTGTCGATGTAACCCCCTACCTTAAAACCTATCAGCTGTCCCCCCGGGACCTGGTAAAGAGGATGATGCTGGATGTGCTGGAAACCACCGGCATCACCGCCACGGCGGGAATCGGGCCCAACCTCTACCTTGCCAAAATCGCCATGGACATCTGGGCCAAACGCATCCCGCCGGACAAGGACGGCGTCCGCATCGCCCAACTGGATGAGACCAGCTACCGCAAAAACCTGTGGGGGCACCGGCCCCTCACCGACTTCTGGCGGGTGGGGCCGGGGTACGCCAAAAAGCTGGAGGCCCACGGGATGCTTACCATGGGGGATGTGGCCCGGCGGTCGATCCAGGACGAGGATAGCCTGTACCGGCTGTTTGGGGTGAACGCCGAGCTGCTGATCGACCACGCCTGGGGATGGGAGCCCTGCACCATCGCCGATGTAAAGGCATACAAGCCGGAGACCAACAGCATCGGGTCGGGGCAGGTTTTGCAGCACCCCTACACCTTTGAGAAAGCCCAGCTGGTGGTCCACGAGATGGCGGACGCCCTGGCCCTGGACCTGGTGGGCAAGGGGATGGTGACAAACCAGCTTGTGCTGACCGTTGGGTACGACATTGAAAACCTCACCGATCCGGAACGGAGGAAGCAATACAAGGGGCCGGTGACGGTGGACCGGTACGGGCGGTCTGTGCCGAAGCACGCCCACGGGACGGAGCATCTTACGGGATACAGCTGCTCGGCGAAGGAGATCGTTAGGGCGGCGCTGGCGCTGTTCGACCGGGTGGTGGACGGGGCGCTCCTGATCCGGCGGCTGAACCTTACGGCTTGCGACATTATCCCGGAAGGCGAGGTGCCGGCGGCGCCTATGGTGGAGCAGCTGGATCTGTTTACCGACTACTCCGCCCTGAAGCAGCGGCAGGCGGAGGAATCGGCGGCGCGGGAACGGGAGCGGCGGATGCAGGAGGCTATCCTGCGCATCAAGGGCAAGTACGGAAAAAACGCCATCCTCAAGGTGCATTCCCTGGAGGACGGCGCAACGGCGATGGAACGGAACGGGACGATTGGAGGACATAAGGCATGAGCGGGATTGTCAACCGGTGCAGTTGGGTCAACATGAAAAACGCATTGTACATCCAGTACCACGATACAGAATGGGGCGTCCCCCAGCACTCCGACCAAATGCTGTTTGAGCTGCTGATTTTAGAGGGCTTCCAGGCCGGCTTATCCTGGGAGTGCGTGCTGAACAAGCGGGAGCACTTCCGCCGGGTTTATGACAGCTTTGATGTGGCAAAGGTCAGCCGCTACGACGAAAAGAAGATGCAGGAGCTGCTATCCGATCCCGGCATTATCCGCAACCGTTTGAAGGTTTCGGCAAGTGTTACAAACGCCAGGGTCTTTTTGCAGATCCAGGCGGAGTTTGGCTCCTTTGACGCCTATCTTTGGGGCTTTACCGGCGGGAAGACCATTGAGGAAAGCTACGATTTGCGGACCACTTCCCCCCTTTCCGACCAGATCTCAAAGGATCTGAAAAAGCGGGGGATGAAGTTTGTTGGGTCCACGGTGATTTACTCCTATCTGCAAGCGGTAGGGGTGATCAACGGTCACGGGGCGGAGTGCGACTGCCACCAGGCGGTACGCTGAAAGCAGAGGTGCTTTATGTCGGATATCGAAAAATACGCGGATATCCTCTCCCTGCCTCACCACGTCTCCCCCACCCGCCGCAGGATGTCCATGGCGGAACGGGCGGCGCAGTTTTCGCCCTTTGCGGCGCTGGCGGGGTATGGGGAGGCCATCCAGGAGACCGGGCGGGTGGTGGAGCGGCAGGCAGAGCTGAGCGAGGACGAAAAGGCGGTGCTGGACCGGACACAGCAGGATATTTTGGGGATGCTGAAGCAGGGGGGACACCCTGCCGTGAAGATCATCTATTTTCAGCCGGACTGGAAAAAGGACGGCGGGAGGTATGTGACGGTTTATGGTGTGGTCAAGCGGGTGGATGAGGTCCAGCGGCATATTGTTTTGAGTGATGAGCGGGTGGTTCCCTTTGATGCGCTTTGGGAGGTGGAGATTGTTATATAAAAGTTTCTGAAACGTTTGATGTTATACATGGAGAGTATATCCAGTCTACGGCATCCCTTCCAGTGTAGTACAGCCCTTGGAGAGGGGCTTTAATAACTACTACTCTATAAAACACAAGGAGAAGAAAATATGGGTAGACGTAAAAAGCTGGTCAATCATTCAGGAATCCCACAACACGCACTCGAAGCTATTGCACGCTGCGTTTGGCCAGATATTCAAGCTTCCTTTAACAGTGAGGAAGGGCAACGGATGTTTGCAGAATGGGAGGCTGAGCAGGAGGCCAAAAAACAGATTACTGCTGGTAAAGAATTTTGATATGACAAAAGGTCCGGGGTGTATCGTTAAAAACGATGTGTCCTGGGCCTTTTTGTTTTATATACCTTGTTACGGAAGGAGGTTTCCTTAAATCGCTTGAAGAAAACCAATAATCCGAACCTATTTCCTATCGGAAAAAGATTGGGATTACATTGGTTCGTCGTTTTTGACACTTTTAGATGTTTTGCAGCACCAGTCAGTGGCAGCCGCTTTTGCCTAAGCGGGGGAAAAAGTGTGAAGAGGGGGCCCGGAGGGCCCTCTCTTTGCGTCGAGCGAGCGTAGCGAGCGGATAACCCCCGCCGATCGCGGCAGGGCGCACCAAACAAAAAAGGACCGGAAACCGGTCCTTTTTTGTTTGGTGCGGCGGATGGGACTTGAACCCACACGCAAATGCACACGCACCTCAAACGTGCCTGTCTGCCGATTCCAGCACCGCCGCAAATAACATCATCTATTATATCATTCCTTGTCCATTTGTCAATACTTCCGGACAAATAATTTTCCTCCCCCCGCCCGGATTTGAAATCCACCGCCGCCTGTGCTATACTATAAAAAAGCAAACGACGGAAAGGAGCTATTCGCAATGGACAAAAGCGTAAGAGCCGCCCGGATGGCCACGCTGAACCGGGTGGCCCGGGCCCTGGCGGAAAACCGTATGGAGGCCCAGGTGGTGGAAGACCGGGAGGAGCTGCTGGAGCTGCTCCGGGGGCTGCTGCCAAAGGGAGCCTCGGTGGCCAGCGGCGGCTCGATGACCTTGGCCGAGACCGGCGTCACCGACCTGCTGCGGAGCGGCGACTACGACTTCTACTACCGGGGGCGGCTGGATGAGGCCGGCCAGCCGGTGGACGTCTACCGCGCCGCCTTCTCCTGCGACTGGTATTTTTCCAGCGCCAACGCCATCACCGAGGACGGCCAGCTCTACAACGTGGACGGCAACGCCAACCGGGTGGCGGCCCTCTGCTACGGCCCCCGGAAGGTGGTCATCGTGGCAGGCTACAACAAAATCGTCCGCAATCTCCACGCCGCGGCGGAGCGGGTGCGTGCGGTTGCCGCCCCGGCCAACTGCATCCGGCTGGAGAAAAAGACCCCTTGCGCCGCCACCGGCCGCTGCATGGACTGCAAAAGCCCCGACCATATCTGCTGCGATACGGTGATCCACGGCTTCCAGCGGGATCCCGACCGGATCCGGGTGTTCCTGCTGCCGGATGACCTGGGCTACTGAACGCCCCCTTCCTTGGTAAAACAGTCTGACGGTCCCCATTGATCCGCCGGTCTTCCCCGCTGTTCGCCCGGCGGACCGGCTGGTTCTGTGCCGCAACACTGTTTTACGAAAGGACATCGCTATGAATATACAGCTTTCCGATCATTTTACCTACCCCAAGCTGCTGCGCTTCGTCTTCCCCTCCATCACCATGATGGTCTTTACCTCCATCTATGGCGCAGTGGACGGTTTCTTTGTTTCCAACTATGTGGGCAAAACTCCCTTTGCCGCCATCAACCTCATCTACCCGGTCCTCTCGATTTTTGGGGCGATGGGCCTTATGGCAGGCACCGGAGGCAGCGCCATTGTGGCCCGCACCCTGGGGGAGGGCCGGCCGGAGCAGGCCAACCGCTATTTTTCCATGATCACCGAGGCGGTTATTGTGGGGGGCGTTCTGCTGATGCTGCTGGGCCTTTGGCTCCTGACGCCCCTGGCCCGCCTGCTGGGAGCCCAGGGTAAGATGCAGCAGGACGCCGTCCTCTATGGAAGCATCCTGCTGATGGCCCTGGTCCCCTGCGTTCTCCAGAATCTGTTTGAAAGCTTTCTCATTACCGCCGAGCGCCCCAAGCTGGGGCTCGTCACCACGGCGGCGGCGGGGATCACCAATATGGCGCTGGACTTCCTCTTTATCGTGGTTTTCCGCTGGGGACTGGCCGGGGCCGCGGCAGCCACTGCCCTCAGCCAGGCAGTGGGCGGTTTTATCCCCCTTGCCTACTTTCTCTCCGGCCGCAACCATCTCCTCCGCCTGCACCGGGCCAGGGTGGACTGGCGGGTGCTGTGGGATACCTGCGTCAACGGCTCCTCCGAGGTGCTCACCAACATCGCCATACCCCTGATGCAGATCCTCTTCAACTTCTTCCTGCTGGAGATGGCGGGAGAAAACGGGGTAGCCGCCTACGGGGCCATTATGTACATCAACTTCCTGTTTATGGCCGTCTTCTTTGGCTATTCCATCGGCTGCTCCCCTGTTATCAGCTACCACTACGGGGCGGGCAATGTGGCGGAGCTCCAGGGGCTTTTCCGCAAAAGCATCTTCCTCAACGTCTTTACCGGCCTTGCCATGAGCCTGGCCTCCCTCCTGTTCTCCCGCTACATCGTCGGGGCCTTTGTGGGGTACGACGAGGCGCTGTTTGACCTCACCCGCCGGGGGCTGCTTTTCTACGCCAGCCGCTACGCCATCACCAGTCTGGTGGTCTTCTCCTCCGGCTTCTTCACCGCCTTGGGTAACGGGGTGATTTCCTCCACCATCTCCTTCCTGCGGGCTGTCGTCTTCCAGTTTTCCATGATGATGATCCTTCCCCGGCTGCTGGGCACCGACGGCATTTGGCTGGCTGTTGTTGTGGGAGATCTGCTCTCCGCTGTGGTAGCGGCGGGCTTTCTTGCCGCCAATCGGAGGAAGTACCGGTACTGGTAATTTTGTGGACAGCGCCCCAGGATTTCAAGAGCAAATACGCTGCAATGATCCTTGCTGTCTATTGAGGTTTGCGGCGAATTCGCACCCCATTATGACGCAATGGTCAACAGAAACTACAGATATGCTGGCACATCCAATCCGGACGTATCTGTACGTAAATGGTGTCGCCATCTCCAAAAACGATAACCGCGGCGTGCAATTCAATATAAAGGACGGCGGGAATCGTCAATGACTACTCCCGCCGTCCTGTTTTGTCGTGAAAACGAATGACACCATTTATTCTATTTAAGTATCACTCAGATAATCGAAATAATAGACCTCTTGCGAAATTAGACAAAGCGGTCAAAGTTGCAGATGCCAGCAATCAAAGAAAAGCGAAGTGCAAAACGATTTCTGCGATTGCGGTAG
>JAAWGY010000118.1 GCA_022795575.1 Angelakisella sp.
ACCTTGAAATACATATAGTATTCCTGCGCTTTTTTGGCATCGGCAGTCAAAAAATTTGCTCGCCAATCTGCGCACTTCGGCTATTGGTACAGCTTCTTAGACGGGTTCCTGCTCCGCTTTTCTTTGGATATCAGGAGGCCTCCTCCGCCTCCCCCCGGAACTGGCTCTGGTAAAGCTGGGCGTAAAAGCCGCCCTTGGCCATCAGCTCCTGGTGGTTCCCGGCCTCGATGATGTCCCCGTCCCGCATCACCAGGATTTTGCCGGCGTCCCGGATGGTGGAGAGGCGGTGGGCGATGACAAAGCTGGTGCGGCCCTTCATCAGGGCGTTCATGGCCTTCTGGATCAACACCTCGGTACGGGTGTCCACGCTGCTGGTGGCCTCGTCCAGGATGAGGATATCGGGATCCGAGAGGATGGCCCGGGCGATGGTGAGGAGCTGCCGCTGGCCCTGGCTGATGTTGGCGGCGTCCTCCCCCAGCTGGGTGTCGTAGCCCTGGGGCAGGGCCCGGATGAACTTATCCGCCCGGGCGGACCGGGCCGCCTCCTCCACCTCGGCGTCGGTGGCGTCCAGGCGGCCGTAGCGGATGTTCTCCCGGATGGTGCCGGAGAAAAGCCAGGTGTCCTGTAGCACCATGCCGATGCGGGAGCGCAGCGCCGCCCGGGGCATTTGGGCGATGTCCTCCCCGTCCAGCAGGATCCGCCCACCGCTGACCTCGTAAAACCGCAGGATCAGGTTGACCAGGGTGGTCTTGCCCGCCCCGGTGGGGCCCACAATAGCCACCGTCTCCCCGGGGCGGATGGAGAGGCTCAGGTTGTTGATGAGGGTGCGGTCCGGGGTGTAGCCGAAGCTGACGTTCTGGAATTCCACGCTGCCGCTGCCCCGCCGGGCGGCCTGGGGGATCTCCCCCCGGGGCAGGGGGTCGGGGGTTTCCTCCGCCTCGTCCAGCAGCTCAAAGACACGCTCCGCCGCGGCGATGGTGGACTGGAGCATATTGGCCAGGTTGGCCAGCTGGACGATGGGGTTATTGAAGTGGCGGATGTACTGGATAAAGGACTGGATGGAGCCCACCAAAAACCGCCCCTGGATTACCCACACCGCCCCCAGCACCGTGACGATGATGTACCCCAGGTTGCCGATAAAGCCGCTTACCGGCATGATGATGCCGGAGATGAAATTCGCCTTCCAGCTGTAGCGGTACAGCTCCCCGTTGAGCCGGTCGAAGGCCTCCACCGTGTTCCCCTCCTGGGAAAAGACCTTTACCACGTTGTGGCCGGTGTACATCTCCTCCACGTAGCCGTTGAGGGTGCCCAGGGTATCCGCCTGGCCCTTGAAGAGCTTTTGGGAGAGGCGCACCACGTTCATCGAGGCCAGCAGGGACAGGGGGAGGGTGAGGAGGGCCACCCCGGTGAGAACCGGGCTGATGACCATCATCATCACCAGGATGGTGACAAGGGTAAAGACCGAGTTGACCACCTGGTTGATGCCCTGCTGGAGGGTGGTGGCCACCGTGTCCACGTCGTTGGTGACACGGCTGAGGACATCCCCGATGGAGCCCCGGTCAAAGTAGCCAAGGGGCAGGTGGCGGAGCTTTTGGTCCACCGTTTTGCGCAGGCTGTAGATGGTCTTTTGGGCCACGCCGGAGACCAGGAAGTTTTGCAGGTAGCTAAAGAGGGCGGAGACAACGTAGAGCGCCGCCATCAGCGCCAAAATCCGCAGCACCGCGGCAAAATCGATGCCGCCGCTGCCCTGGGACATCCGGTCAAAGCCCCGCTGGATCTCGTTGGTGGCAAAGCCCAGCACCATGGGGCCCATGCTGTTAAAGACGGTGCTTAGGATGGCAAAGACCACCACAAGGGAGAGGCCCAGGTGGTAGGGCTTCATAAAGGCCAGCAGCCGCCGGAGGGTCGCCTTGGTGTTTTTGGGGCGGTCAAAGCTTTTGGGCTGCCGTCCCCCGGGGCCGCCGTGCATCGGTCCGCTCATGTCCCCACCTCCTCTGCCGACATCTGGGAGTAGACGATCTCCTGGTAAACCGGGCAGCTTTGCAGCAGCTCCCGGTGGGTGCCCATCCCCACGCAGCCGCCGCCGTCCAGCACAAGGATCCGGTCGGCGTCAATGATGGTGCTTACCTTTTGGGCCACGATCAGGACGGTAGCGTCCCCGGTGGTCTCCTTCAGCGCGGCCCGGAGGGCGGCGTCGGTTTTGGCGTCCAGGGCGGAAAAGCTGTCGTCAAAGATGTAGATCTCCGGCCTGCGGACCAGGGCCCGGGCGATGGAGAGCCGCTGCTTCTGGCCGCCGGAGAAGTTCTGGCCCAGCTGGGCCACCGGGGCGTCCAGCCCCCCGGGCTTTTCCTGGATAAAGGGGAGGGCCTGGGCGGTTTTTGCCGCCGCCAGAATCTCCTCCTCGGTGGCGTCCGGCTTGCCGTAGGCGATGTTCTCCCGGATGGTGCCCCGGAAGAGCAGCGCCTTTTGGGGGACAAAGCCGATTTTATCCCGGAGCTGCCGCTGGGTCATCCGGCGGACATCCACCCCGTCCACCAGCACCTGCCCCCCGGTGACGTCAAAGAACCGGGGGATAAGGTTTACCAGGGTGGATTTGCCGCTGCCGGTGGAGCCGATGACCGCCGTCACCTCCCCGGGGCGGGCGGTAAAGGAGATGCCCTCCAGCACCGGCTTTTCCGCCCCCTGGTAGGTGAGGGAAACGTCCCGGAATTCCACCGTCCCCCGGATGCCGGCGGGGGGCGCGGGGTTTTCCGGGTCGGCAATGGCCTCCGGGAGCTCCAGCACCTCGGTAAGCCGCCGGGCGGAGGCCACCGCACGGGGGGCCATGACGAAGATCATGGTAAACATCATCAGCGACATCATAATCTGCATGACGTACTGGATCACCGCCATCATATCCCCTACCAGCAGGCTGCCGGCGTCAATCTGCACCGCGCCGGACCAAACCAGGCTGATTTGGGTAAAGCTCATAATTAAGGTAAGGGCCGGCATCAGCACCGCCATGGTGCGGTGCATCCGGATGGTGACGGCGGTAAGGGCGCTGTTGGCGCCGTCAAACCGCTGCTCCTCGTAGCTTTCGGTTCCAAAGGCCCGCTCCACCCGCAGGCCGGTAAGCTTTTCCCGCAGGATCAGGTTCACCCGGTCCACCGACCGCTGGATGGTGCCCGACAAGGGCAGGGCCACGGAGGACACCGCGGCCACAGTGATTACCAGGGCGGGCACCGAAAGCAGCACCACCTGGGAAAGGGCGGTGCTGGAGCGGAGGGCCATGGTGACGCCCCCCAGGATCATCAGGGGGGCCCGGATGAGGATTCGGAAGGCCATCATCACAAACATCTGTATCTGGTTGATGTCGTTGGTGGTGCGGGTGATGAGGGTAGCGGTGCCCAGCGACTCAAACTCGGTGAGGGAAAGGGCGGTCGCCTTGCGGAAGACCATCCCCCGCAGGTCCCGGCCAAACCCCATGGACACCTGGGCCCCCAGAATGCCGCTGCCCACGGCGCAGAGCACCCCCAGCAGGGCACAGAACAGCATCTCCCCGCCGGTAAAGAGGATAAGGGAAAAGTCCTGGGCGGCAATGCCCTGGTTGATGATGCGGGCCATCAGCGAGGGGAGGGCCAGGTCGGTGTAGACCCCGGCCAGGGTGATGGCGGCCAGCAGCAGCACCCGCAGCCAGTAGGGCCGCAGCTTCGCCAGCAGCTTGAGCATAGATAATCACTTCCTTTACCACCGAATCATACCCTATTTTACCTAAAAATACAATGGATAGTTTGTGAATTTTTCCCAATCATCCGTTGCAGGAATTGCTGCAAAACAGGATGGGCCCTTTGCGCCGGAGGACGCCGCCCCGGTCATCCCGCCGGGGGGGGCGGGCCAGCCAAAGGGCCTTTGGCAAACCGGGAGGAAAGTTTCCCCCCTGCCCCGCATAGGATGGAGAAGGAGCAGGAGGGAGGGAGCAGGATGGCCTTTTCCGATCTGGAGCTGCTGGCGCGGCTCATCCAGTGCGAGGCGGGGGGCGAGGGGGACACCGGCATGGCGGCGGTGGCCAGCGTGGTGATGAACCGTGTCCGGGCTAGCACCGGGGAATACGCCCGGGTGGGCCAGGGGAGCATCCGCAACATCATCTTCCAGCCCGGGCAGTTTACCTGCATCCAGGAGACGGTGCGGGGCCAGCCCAACCAGCAGAACATCTACAATATGCGCCCGGAATCGGTACAGTACCAGATTGCCGAATGGGCCATGGCGGGGGGACGGGTGATCAACCTGGGCCAGGCCCTGTGGTTCTTTAACCCATACCTGCCCACCTGCCAGCCCAACTTCCCCAGCGAGGTGGGGGTTTTTGTTACCCGTATCCGCAACCACTGCTTTTACAACCCCACCCCGGCCTACAACGATACATAAAAGGAGGAAAAGACCATGCCCGAAAACGAAAACAGCGCCGCCCTGGCCGAATACGATTACCCCGATTCCCCCCCGGACGGCACCGCCAATGGAGTGAACCCGGAGACCATCCAGGAGGTCATCGCCCTTTCGGTGGGCAACTACGTGGTGGTGGAATTCCTCATCGGCACCAACAACATCGTCCGCAAGGAGGGGGTGCTTACCGCCGTGGGGGTATCCTGGCTGCTGCTTTACGACGAGGCCAGCGGTACCTCGGTGGTCTGCGATATGTACTCGGTAAAGTTTGTCACCTACTTTGACCCCGGCAAGCGCCCCGACCGGCAGGAGGAGCCACCGCCGCCCCCCCAGCCCCAGCGCCGGATGGGCTACTACGGCGGCAGGCGATAGGCCAAGGCAAGGCAAAAGCAAACCGTCCCCTCGCTCTTAAAAGGAGCGGGGGGACGGTTTTTGTGGTTATATGTGCTTTATCAGCCGGTTTTTTCCTGGAGCTCCCGGATTTGGCCGGTATGGGCAACGGCGGTTTCCTCCAGGGCGAAAAGCCGGGTCTGCACAGAATCCAGCTCTTCCCTCACCTCCGACATGGGGCGTACGGCAAGACCGAGACGGGCATTCTCCTTTTGAAGCTCCTTCCGGGTGGCTTCTACCCCGTCCACCACCACGGCCACCACTTCGTTGAGCCCGGACAAGCCAAGCTTTACCTCCGCAATGTCGCTTTCCACCCGGTCCAGCCGAGTCTCCACCCGGTCCAGCCGAGTCTCCACCCGGTCCAGCCGAGTCTCCACCCGGCCCAGCCGAGTCTCCACCCGGCCCAGCCGCTCCTTTACCTCCGCCAGGTCCTCCCGGACAGGCTCCAACGCCTCGGTTATCATCGTCTTGGTGGTCCCGATGATCTCCGCCTTGGTGGTTTCCATGGCCTCGGTTATCATGGCCTTGGTAGTCTCCAGGGATTCGGTCATCATCTCTTTCATAGAGGCCAGCAACAATTTTTCGTCCATACCCCGCTCCTTTCTATGTCCAGGCTCTTCCAACAACTATTATACAGCCTTTCCGCCCCCGGCGCAACCGTCAATCGGGGCGGACGTAGTACCCGCGCTGCCGCAGCCGCCGGATGATCTCCTCTGTCTCCAGGTCCCGCCTTTTCAGCACCTGGGTTGCGTTAAAGTAGCGGAAGGTCCGCACCTCCTCCGGGTCCTGCCGCTCCATCATCTCGCTGTGCTCCTCGTGGAGCCACCGCCGGGTTTGGTCGTGCTCCCGCTCCACCGTCTCCACCGCCGAAATCAGCTTGCGGTTCAGCGCCATCATCCACTGGAACAGGCTCCTTGTCTCCTTCTCCAGCGCCGCCACCTGCCGGCAGGCCGGCTCCAGCTCCTCCCGGATCATCGCCCGCAGTCTCTCCTCGTCCATCTCTGCCCCTCCCTCGTTTTTTGTCGTCTTATTATAGTCTATCGCCCCCGCCGGGGCAATCGGCAATACCGCCAAAGACCTCCCGCCTTTTTTGTCGGGGGCCTATATTTAGTAGTTTCCCCATAGAAAAACCCGTTTTCTTGAAGAAATTACAAATTGTAATAAAACCTATTGCATTTAGTTACAAAGTGTAATACAATGGTCACGGAACGAGGGAGATGGAGAGCCCCCGGACCACTAAGATTAAAATTTTATGGAGGAAAACGAACATGAAAAAGGTTCTCGCACTCGTGCTGGCTGTCATGATGCTGGCGACTGTGGCCTTTGCCGCTGATGGTACGGCCACTCCTACTCCTGATGGCTCCGATGGCCAGGGCGCAACTGCAACCATCACTCCCGGTGCTAAGTTAAAGGTTGGCGAAGGCGACATCACTGGCACCACCAACACCAAGGCTGTCAACTCCACCAACTACAGCATTTCCAACATCAAGTACAACGATGGTAAGGCTCTGGTTGAGTCCATCAAGTTTGATGATGATGCTGACCGTCTGGTCATCAAGCTGAAGCAGGATTACACCATGACCAGCCCCAAGAAACTGGACATGAGCCTGGTTTTGAAGGGCAAGAAGGCTGGCAAGACTGCTAAGCCCGCTGATGTCAGCGTGAGCGTCACTCGCTATGTTGGCTATCCCTTGAACGAGAACAAGAGCGCTACTGCTCAGGACAGCGGTATCATCATCCTTGACACTGACAACGCTGTTGTTCCCACCGGCGCTGGCACTACCAAAGCTGTTTACAAGGTCGTCAAGGGCGGCACCGCTGCCTATGGCACTATGAACATGGCTGCTGTGGATTCCGATGTTGAGGTTGAGGTTCGCGTCTATGATGGCGACAAGCTCTTCCTGTACAACAACCTGGATACCGATGATGACATCCTCAAGAAGTACGCCGATGCCGATGCCGACATCACCTTCCTGAGCTTCCCCGCTGAGCCCACCTTCAATGCTACCGCTACCGTCCGCTTCTACAAGGAAGAGGATTCCTTCATCTATGGCATGAAGGATGGCAAGCTGGTCAACGTTAACGCCAAGTGGGATGACGATGAGGGCTGCTTCATCCTCAAGACCCGCACCCTGGGCTCCTATGTCTTCTCTGACAAGAAGCTGAGCGTTGCCGCTACCACCCCTGGCTCC
>JAAWGY010000119.1 GCA_022795575.1 Angelakisella sp.
ACCGTCTGACGCAGTCAGGCCAGGTCTTTTCCCGCCCTGCCGCGTTAAAAAACCTTGCAATACACCAAGTATTGCTGCGGTTTTTTGCCTTGCAGGGCGAGAAAATCCCTTGTCCTGCCTGCATCATCCGGTTATGAATACAGGTTCTAAGAGCCTATCCCAATCTGTGTGTGCCTAATTCTGGGATAGTCTCTAAAGCAGTTACCAAAAGACAACCGGAAGGGAGCGCTTGACCATGGGACTGGACCTTTACGCCGGGACGCTGACCCGGTACTACGCCCGCAACTGGAAGTCGACCGTTCAGCAGTGGGCCGAAGCAAACGGCTATACCTTTAACCGCATGGGGCCGGACGGGCCGATGGAGCAGGAGCAGAAGCCGGACCCGGCGGAGGTACAGGCCGCCATGGAGGGCTGGCAGGATTCCCTCTTGGCCGCCCTCAAGGCCGGCGGCACCCAATGTCCCCCCTGGCCCGAAAACAACGAGGCCCCCTACTACACCGATAAGCCGGACTGGGACGCCTACCATGCCCTGCTGCTGGCGGCGGCCTGCAAAACGGCCGGGCAGGAGGTCCCCGCCACCGTGGACAAGGGCCTGGGAGAGGGGTTTTGGGAGCGCCCGGTGGTCAAGGAGGCGGCAGAGAGCTGGAAGGGCGCCCTCTTTGCCGGGGCGGAGCTGTGGCTCCCCTTCCCGGAGTCCTTCTACTTCCGCTGCCCCAACCCCCTGGGCAACGAGGTGGTCATCGGCACCACCGCCGGGCTGGAAAAGGAGCTGGCGCGGATCAACGACCTTCTCTGGCAGGCAGGGGAGGAGGAGATCCTGGGCTGGCAGTACACCGAGGGCTACCCCGCCGACGCCCAGATCAGCCCCGACGGCAAGCTCTGCCGGGTGGCGGAAAACGCCCGGTACGACACCCTGTCTCTGGCCAAGCTGGCCTACTCCCTTTTCTGGCAGGCGGCGCGGTTCTCCCGGGAAAACCAGGCGCCCATTGTCTTGGACTATTGAGGGAGGGGGACAGCCATGGACATCGTGCGTCTGCCCAAAAGGTTCCGGGACCTCTGCGGGGTGATCCAGGACGGCGGGGAGCCGGACCCCAAGCTGATGGAGACCTTCCGGGGAAAGTATCCCCACCAGGCTGCCGCCGTAGAGGCGGAGCTGGCCGCCTTCCGGATGGACTGGGAGGCGGTACTGGAAAAGGAGCTTTTGATCCTGCCCTTTTTGCAGGAATGGTACTACAGCAACGTCCCCGCCCAACAGATGACGCTGCTTGCCTTTGCCGCCCGGCAGCTGGGCCGGGCGCCGGAGGCCCGGGAGGCCCTGGCCCGATTCCGGAAGGACCTGCTGGCGGAAAATCCCGCTCCGGACCGCCCCAGCCCTCTGATCACCTACGCCGGCTATATGCTGGACTACCTGAATACCGGCGCTCTGCCCTACGACGACGAGCTGCGCTACGCCGACCCGGCGAAACCGGTGCCGGTGGCGGCGCTGGAGGCAAGGCTGTCCTCCAAGGAACGGGGGACCAAGGAGGGGCGGCAGAAGCTGCTGAACCTCTGCTGCCTCTACGGGGGGGCGGCGGACGCCCTGCCCCTTTACGAGGAGCTGGCGGCGGAGGGCCTCCTCCCCGAGATGTGGCACCAGCACGCCATCCAGCGGTACCTCTACACAGGCGCCCGGGAGGAGGCCCTTCGGGCGGCGGAGCGGTGGAGCGCCTCCCGGCTGTGGGCGGCGGCCTCCCCTACCCAGGTCCGGCCGGTCTGCTTCTTCCAGCACCCCATGATGCACCCCTTCCTCACCCACCGGGAGACCATGGAGCGGCTGGAAAGGGCAGCTAAGAACCTGTATTCATAACCGTCTGACGCCGTCAGGCCAGGTCTTTTCCCGCCCTGCCGCGTTACTGCGCCCGCAGGCGCGTCCAGACGCAACCGCCGCAGGCGGCTCTTAGCGCCTGGAAAAAACCTTGCAATACACCAATTCTAAAACAGAGGAGGAATCACGCAATGATGAATAGAATCGACCCCGCCCTTTTGGCCCAATGGATGACAGACTACCTGAGCTGCCCCTGCCGGTACTTCCCGCCCCAAAGGGACGACAGCGAGGTGATGGCCGCATGGCAGGAGGCCCGGGCCCGGGGGGCGCGGGAGGGCTTTACGCCGGTTATCGTGGTGGTGACAGAGGTTCTTTGGGAGACCCTGCTGATGAACGCCTGCGATGAGGAGGAGGACGAAGACGACCCCGGCTGCTTCGACCCGGAGGAGGTGGCGGAATACCGCAAACGGATGTTGGAAAAGGACAGCACCGGCGCCGAAGAGACCCTGGCGGCCTACCTGAAATTCTGCCCCGGCGATGTCCAGCAGTGGGTGGCGGCTCCCGCCCCGGCGGCGCTGCCGGAGGGGACGCCCCGCACCGCCTTCTGGAGCCACAAAAACTTCGCCACCGGGGAGCTCCAGCCGCTGCTGCTGGCGGAGATCCCCACCGGGAAGGCCTGGGAGGTGTTCGCCTATCTCCCCTTCGGGGGCTGGAACAGCTGCCCCGATACCCCCGCCCTGATGGCGGTGTCCCGCCGCTGGCGGGCGAAATACGGGGCGGCACCGGCGGTGGTGGGCCAGGACACCTTGGAGTATGTCCTCCCCGCCCCGGCGGGACCGGAGGCCGCCTGGGAGCTGGCCAAGGAGCACTGCATCTTCTGCCCGGACGCTCTGGACACCGACGAGGAGGAGCCCCTGAAAAAGCTGGCCGCGGAGCTGGCGGGGGCCACCGTCTGGTCCTTTTGGTGGGACTGATGGAGAGGAGGCGCCAATGATGCCGACACAGGAATGGCTTGCCCAATACGAGGCGGCGCGGGAATATACCCGCTCCCCGGTGGACCTGAACGAATACTTTGAAAAGGACGAGATCGCCGGGAAATCCCTGGCGGTGATGGACATCGGCCCCTGCACCCTCCCCACCGGCCGGGTGCTGGTGCGGGATCCCCTGGTCTTCCTGCCGGACCGGCGGGAGCAGCCCTATTTTGTCACCGTACCCGCCGGCACCTACCCCACCCAGGTCTGCGTCGTCCGGCCGGAGGGGGCGGCGGACAGCCCCCGCTACGCGGCTGTCCGGCTGCGGTTTACAGAGTCCCGGGCGGTGGCGTTCTACGAGGCCCTGGTGGGCAACGAGCGCCTGGAGGGGCTCACCGGGGACGAATACTTCGGCTTCTGCGTGGACGCCGGGTTGGGGTGCATCTGCGACGAGGCGGTGCGGGACGCCTTCTGCGATTTTGTGGAGGGCTGGGAGAAGGCGCATCCGGAGGACAACCTCTACGACGGGTATTTCCGCCCCCTCTTCGCCCAAAGCTACGCCGCCCGGCCGGAGCACCAGCGGGAGGGGGGCGACTGGATCAGCTGGCAGCCCCCGGGAACGGCGTACCAGCTGCCCATCTTCGCCTCCGGCTTTGGGGACGGGGTTTATCCCGTCTATTGGGGATACGACGAGGCGGGGGCCCTCTGCCAGTTAGTGGTACAGCTTATCGACATCCAGCTTGCCTATGGCGAGGAGGAGCCGGAGGAATAGCCGGCCCCTTTTATGTCGGTTTTGTTAATTTTACCGGCTTTTGGGGCGTTTTTGCTTGTGCCAAGGGCCCGGGCGGGCTATAATAGAACGGATATGGGAAGATTTCCCGGGGGATTCCCCGGAAAAAGGATCAGGAGGTCGTTGCCGATGGAGCCGACAGAACAGCCAATGGAGCCGGTGGAGCAGATGCCGGCAGAAGCGCCGGAGCAGGCCGGCCAGGAGGAGCAGGTCCCGGAAAAGCCCACCGCCAAGGAGCGGCTGCGGCAGCTTTGGAGGGGCTGGATCCTCCCCTTTGGCACCGAGATTTTGGTGCTCCTGTTTATCATTAAATTCCTGTTTTTCTTTGTCATCGTGCCCACCGGCTCGATGATCCCCACCATCGACAGCCACAGTGTCCTGTTTGCCACCCGGGTACACCACCCGGAAAAGCTGCAGCGGGGGGATATTGTGGTCTTCGATTCCGATGAGCTGGGCATCACCCTGGTAAAGCGGCTGGTGGGGCTGCCCGGGGACCGGGTGGTCATCGACAGCCAGGGCCGGATGACCCTGAACGGCCAGCCGGCAGAGGAGGACTACGTCTTCTATAAATCCAACCTGTCTGCCGATTTTACCGTCCCGGAGGGCTGCTACCTCTTTTTGGGGGATAACCGCAGCGGCTCCAACGACGCCCGGATGTGGAGGGACCCCTACATCGACGGGGAGAAGATCCAGGGCAAGGCATGGTTTACCCTTTGGCCGGTGGCCAACTTCGGCTCTCTGTACTGATTGCGGCAGATTTCCCGCACAACTACCGGAAAGGGGGGAGCGCCCATGGCCGGCAAGAGGGGCAGCACCGCGTCCCACACCCTGATCCTCATCTTCACCACCGCCTTTGCCAAGGCCCTGGGCTTTGGCCGGGAGATGTCCCTGGCCTACGTCTACGGGGCCAGCCCGGTAAGCGACGCCTACATCGTGGCCTTCTCCATCCCCACCATCATCTTTGCGGGGATCGGCTCCGCCATGCTTACCAGCTACATCTCCAGCTACGCCCGCATCCGCCAGCAAAACCCCCGGCGGCTGCGCAGCTTTACCGATAGCGTCATCACCATTGTTATCCTCATCTCCCTGTCCATTATGGGGATCTTTTGGCTCTTCCGGGAGACCATCGTCAAGATGTTCGCCATGGGCTTTGAGGGCGAGGTGCTGGAGATTGCCGTCTCCCTCTCCCAGGTGATCATCATCTCCCTTGTCTTTATCGGCGTCTACTTTATCCTCCAGGGGTTTCTGCAAATTCACGGCAGCTATTTTGCCGTGGGGATGGTCAGCGCCCCCCTCAACATCTGCGTCATCATCTCCATGTTCCTCTCCCAAAAGCAGGGGCAGGGGGTGCTGGGCTGGGGGGTTGTGGCGGGGTACTTCTCCTCCTTTTTGATGCTCTACCTGGTGGCCAAGCGCCACCACTTCTCCTACCGGCCCAACTTCAACTTTGGCACCCCGGAGATCCGCCGCCTGATGATTGTGGTGCTGCCCATCTTTTTGGGCAAGGCCATCACCGAGCTTAACACCATGATCGACCGCACCATCGCCTCGGTGCTGCCCTCCGGCAGCGTTTCCGCCCTCAGCTACGGCAACCGGGTGGTGGGGTTTGTCACGGCGGTGTTCGTCATCTCGGTGACAACCGCCGCCTTCCCCCAAATGTCCCGGCTTTCCGCCATGAAGAACACCCGCAGGCTTAAGGCCACCTTTGCCCGCAGCGTGGGGCTGATGTCCCTGATGGTGCTGCCCATCTCGGCAGGGGTTATCCTTTTTGCCCCCCAGATTGTGGCGCTGCTCTTTGAGCGGGGGGCCTTTACCGCCTACGACACCCAGCGCACCGCCGAGGTGGTGCAGTACTACGCCCTGGGGCTGATCTTCTTCAGCATCAAGGAGGTGGTCCTCAATATGTTTTACGCCATCGAGGACACCATCACCCCCACCATCAACTCCATTCTGGCCATCTTTATCAACATCGGCCTCAACCTGCTGCTGATCAAATCGATGGCCCACAAGGGCCTTGCCCTGGCCACCACCATCTCCGGCGGGGTGACGCTGCTGCTGCTGCTGGTCGTTCTCCGCAAGCGGATCGGCCGCCTGGGCCTGGGGCGGATCTTCGCCAGCCTGGTGAAGATGGGGGTATCCACCGCGGGGATGTGTCTGGTTGCCGCCCCCCTTTACGACCTCCTCTACGGCCAGCTGGAGTCGATCCTCCCCTCCTTTCTGCTGGCGGCGCTGGCCGGGGCGCTGGTCTACGGCCTCCTGAACATCCTGCTGCGCACCAAGGAGATGGGGGCGCTGGTGATCGGCCTGCTGGAGCGGCTGACGCCATCGTAACCGTTGGCAGGCGGTACAAGCCTCCCCAAAAAATCAGCGAGCCCCGGGGACCGTTTTGGTCCTCGGGGCTCCTTTTTTTGGGGGATTCAACGCCGGACAAGGTAGCGGTCGTGGGGCATATCCACCCCCCGGTAGTGCTTTACCCAGCTATCGGCCTTTGTCATCCCGCACCGGGCGGCCACCCTTTGGGATGGCAGGTTGGTATCCCGGATGATGGAGCAGACCTCCTCCGCCCCCAGCACCCGGAAGGCGTACTCCTTGCAGGCCAGCGCCGCCTCGGTGGCGTAGCCCCTGTGCCAGTGCCGCCGGCAAAAAAGGTAGCCGATCTCCAGCACCTCCTCCCCCTTCCACGGCTGCATGGTAAGCCCGCACTGGCCCACCATCTCCCCGTCCCCCCTCCGGATTACGGCCCACAGCCCAAAGCCCCACCTACGGTAGCGGGCCACCTGCCGGTCCAGCCACTCCTGCGCCTCGGCATCGCTAAAGGCGCCCTCGTAGGCGTACATGGTTTCCTCGTCCTGTAGCATTCCGCACAGGGACGCAAAGTCGGATTGGTCCATCTCCCGCAGGTACAGTCTCTCGGTTTCCAGTATCATCACTACCTCCTTGTCCAGCCTGTTCGCCGGTTTGTCAGTCCTCGCAGAACATCGCTGGCAGGGCAGAAAAAGGCCAGCCAAAACGATATGCGGAGGAATTGGAACAGGCTTTTAGAGCGGTGGCCCCAAAATGCACCCTCCCAAAAACCAAAAATCAACAAGCCCATCCCACCCACTCCCCCGCCGCCCGGCGGCGGCCCCGGGCCGAAGGCCGGAGAAAATCCCCCCGCAGGGAATCAGATCCGCCGGAGGCACCTTGTCAGGCCAACCGGAAGGAGGGAGCGGGCCATAACGCGCCCCCCGCAAGGCCGCTGAAACCTGTCCTCCAGCAGGGCCAGCCGCCCAACCAAGCATCGAGCAACCCAGCGTTGAGATTGAGGCTGTCACCCAAGCAGAAGAACCGAGCCCAAGCGGTCCAGGCGGCGTTTGGGGAGCGCCCCCCAAGCGACTGACGCCTTTGGCCGT
>JAAWGY010000120.1 GCA_022795575.1 Angelakisella sp.
CGCTAAGAGCCGCCTACGGCGGTTGCGCCTGGACGCGCCTGCGGGCGCAGTAACGCAGCGGGACGAAAAAATACCCGTCAAGGCGGCGTGCAGGGAGATTTTGAATAGGCTCTAAGGCAGTTGACCGATGGATACACGAAAGGACGGATGCTCTCTGTTAATCAAAAAGCTTATCATCCGGGACTTTCGCAATCTGGAGGAGATTTCTCTGGAGCCCGGGGAAGGGGTAAACGTCATCTACGGAAACAACGCCCAGGGTAAAACCAACCTGGTGGAGGCCATCTACCTCCTTACCGGCCAGCGGAGCTTCCGGCAGACCAGGGAAAGCGATTTTGTCCGCTTTGGCCAGCGCAGGGCAGAGGTTTTTGCCGCCTTTTTTGGGGAGGGGCGGGACCAGGAGGTCCGGCTGACCATCGAGGGGGGCAAGCGCGCCGCTGCCCTCAACGACCTGCCGGCGGCGGTGGGGGAGCTCACCGGTCGTTTTTTTGCGGTGGTCTTTTCCCCTGCCGGCCTCTCCCTGGTCCGGGACGGCCCCAGCCAGCGGCGGGCCTTTTTGGACGAGGCCATCACCGAGGTAATGCCCCGGTACCAAAAGACGATGGCCGCCCTCTCCAGGACGCTGTACCAGCGCAACAGCCTGCTTTGCGACATTGCCCGGCGCCTTGCCCCGGAGGACGGGCTGCTGGAGGTTTGGGACCAGAGCTTTGCAAGGCTATCCTATTCCATCATCAACGCCCGGTGCCGCTACCTTTGCCGGCTGGCCCCCTATGGGGAGGAGATCTACCGGGGGATATCCGGGGGGAAGGAGCGCTTTTCCATGGCCTACCAGCCCTCCATCCCAGGGGATTGGGGGAGCCTGGGGGAGAAGGAGGGGGAGGAGGTGATCCTTTCCGCCCTGCGGGAGGCCCGGCGGGAGGACATCAAAAACGGCTACACCGGCCTTGGCCCCCACCGGGACGACCTGGAGCTATTGGTGGACGGGGTTTCGGCCCGGTCCTTTGGCAGCCAGGGCCAGCAGCGGAGCTGCGCCCTCACCCTGAAGCTGGCCGAATGCAGGGTGATCCGGGAGATCTCCGGCGAGGAGCCGGTGATCCTCCTGGACGATGTCCTCAGCGAGCTGGACAAAACCCGCCGGGATTACCTGCTGGCGGGGTTGGCCCCGGGACAGCTTTTTATCACCTGCTGCGACAGGACCGGCTTTTCCGCCATCCGGGGGGGGATCACCTGGCGAATCCAGGGGGGAGCACTGACAGGACGGCGGCGGATCGCCGGCAGAAGGGGGAGCTGACGGGATGTACCTGCATTTGGGACAGGACATTATGGTGAGGACCGATGAGATCATCGGCATCTTTGATATGGACAACACCACGGTGGCCAAGGGCACCCGGCGGCTGCTGGCCCAGGCGGAAAAAAACGGGCAGGTGATTCCCGTCACCGACGACCTGCCCAAAACCTTTGTCCTCTGCGGCAGGGGGAAGGGGGAGCAGCGGGTTTACCTCTGCCAGATCTCCTCCGCCACCCTGCGCAAGCGGACACGTCAGGGAATGCTGTACAAAAGCCCGGGATAGGATGGGACACTGTAAGAGCCTGTTCAGCAGCTCGCTGCACGCCGCCCTGACAGGTCTTTTCCCGCCCTGCTGCGCGTTACTGCGCCCCCAGGCGCGTTCCGGCGCAACCGCCGTAGGCGGCTCCTGGGCCGTTGGAAAAATCCCTGCCAATTTGGCGCGTTGGGAGATGCGAAACAGCTTCTAAAGATAGATAGAAAGTAGCGTTAGGAGGTTTTACAGCTTGCAAACCGATAAGATTATGGAAGAATACGGCGAATCTGAAATAGAGGTGCTGGAGGGGCTGGACCCGGTCCGGAAGCGTCCGGGGATGTACATCGGCTCTACCAGCGCCCAAGGGCTGCATCATCTGGTCTACGAAATCGTGGACAACTCCATCGACGAGGTTTTGGCGGGTTACTGCGACCACATCGAGGTGGACATCCTCCCCGGGGATATCATCCGCGTCACCGATAACGGCCGGGGCATCCCGGTGGGCATCCAGCACCAGACCGGCCTGCCGGCGGTGACGGTGGTTTTTACCGTCCTGCACGCCGGGGGCAAGTTTGACGGGGGCGGGTACAAGTTCTCCGGCGGCCTCCACGGGGTGGGCGCCAGCGTGGTAAACGCCCTTTCCGAGTGGCTGGAGGTGGAGGTAAAGAGCAACGGCCACCTCTACCGCCAGCGGTTTGAGCGGGGCAAGGCCGTCACCGAGCTGGAGCAGATCGGTGACACCGGCGAAACCGGTACCATGGTCACTTTTAAGCCGGACCCCGAGATGTTCGAGGAGCTGGTGTTTGATTACGAAACCCTCCACACCCGCCTGCGGGAGGAAGCCTTCCTCAACGGCGGCACCAAAATTACCATTACCGACCTGCGGGGGGAGGAGCCGGTGCAGGATTCCATGTGCTACGAGGGAGGCATCTCCTCCTTTGTGGAGTGGATCCACACCCGCAAAAGCGTGGAGCTGCTCCACCCCGAGGTGATCTACATCTCGGTGCAGGGGGAGAACAATATTGCCGAGGTGGCGATGCAGTACAACTCCAGCTACAGCGAAATGATCCTCTCCTTTGCCAACAACGTCCACACCGGGGAGGGGGGCACCCACGAGGACGGCTTCAAGCAGGCCCTTACCAAGGTCATCAACGACTATGGCCGGCGGATGAACATCCTCAAGGAGGGGGAGAAGCTCTCGGGGGATGACGTCCGGGAAGGGCTTACCGCCGTCATCAGCGTCAAGCTTACCGAGGCCCAGTTTGAGGGCCAGACCAAGACCAAGCTGGGCAACAGCGAGATGCGCTCCCTGGTATCGGGGATGGTGACAGAAAAGCTGGCCATCTTCTTTGAGGAGAACCCGGCTGTGGCCCGGGCCATCATCGATAAATCCATGACCGCCAGCCGGGCCCGGGAGGCCGCCCGGAAGGCCCGGGAGCTGACCCGGAGAAAGTCCGCCCTGGAGACCGCCGCCCTCCCCGGCAAGCTGGCCGACTGCTCGGAGCGGGACAACCTGCGCACCGAGCTGTACATCGTGGAGGGGGATTCGGCGGGCGGCTCCGCCAAGGACGGCCGGGACCGGCGGTTCCAGGCCATCCTGCCCTTGTGGGGCAAGATGCTTAACGTGGAAAAGGCCCGGCTGGACAAGGTGTACGGCAACGAAAAGCTGCTGCCGGTGATCACCGCCGTGGGCTGCGGGGTGGGCCCGGACCTGGACCCGGAAAAGATCCGGTACAACAAAATTGTCATTATGGCCGACGCCGACGTGGACGGCAGCCATATCCGGACGCTGCTGCTGACCTTCTTCTTCCGGTATATGCGCCCCCTTATCGAGCTGGGGCACATCTACATCGCCCAGCCCCCCCTTTATAAGCTGAGCCGGGGCAAGCAGGTGCGGTACGCCTATTCCGACCCGGAGCGGGACCGGTACATCGCCGAGCTGAACCCGGAGGGCACCGGCAAGGTGGACATCCAGCGGTACAAGGGCCTGGGCGAGATGGACCCCCACCAGCTGTGGGAGACCACCCTGGACCCGGAAAACCGGGTGATGCTCCAGGTGACGATGGAGGACGCCGTCAAGGCGGACGAGACCTTCTCCATCCTGATGGGGGACAACGTCCAGCCCCGGAAGGAGTTCATCGAGCAAAACGCCCAGTATGTCAAGAACCTGGACATTTGACGATGACTATGGAGCAGCCGGGGATGCACAAAGCCGTTGGAGGAGAAACCCGCCAAGGGGCGTTGTCCCGGCAGGAAAAAAAGAATACCATTGAGCAATAGAAGGTAGTCCAGGAAGGAGTTCAGAGCATGAGCGAAGAGATGAAGGACAACCAGACACCGGTGGGGCAGCCCGGGGGCGGGCGGCTGATCCGGGTGGATATCGATAAAGAGATGCGGTCCAGCTTTTTGGACTACTCCATGTCGGTGATTGTGGACCGGGCCCTGCCGGACGTGCGGGACGGCCTGAAGCCGGTGCACCGGCGGATCCTCTACGCCGCCGGGGAGGCGGGGCTGACCCCGGATAAACCATACCGCAAATCCGCCACCATCGTGGGCGACGTGCTGGGCTCCTACCACCCCCACGGCGACGCCAGCGTCTACGACGCCATGGTGCGGATGGCCCAGAGCTTTTCGCTGCGGTACCCCCTGATTGACGGCCACGGCAACTTTGGCTCGGTGGACGGGGACCCGCCGGCGGCCTACCGTTACACCGAGGCCCGGCTGAGCAAGATGGCGCTGTATATGCTCCAGGATATCGACAAGGACACCATCGACTGGCGGGGCAACTTTGACGACTCCAAAAAGGAGCCGGTGGTGCTGCCCAGCCGCTTCCCCTGCCTGCTGGCCAACGGCTCGGTGGGTATCGCGGTGGGGATGGCCACCAACATCCCCCCCCACAACCTCCGGGAGATCATCGACGCGGCGGATTACCTCATCGACAACCCGGAGGCCACCCTGGACGAGTTGATGGAATACATCAAGGGCCCGGACTTCCCCACCGGGGGGATCATCATGGGGCGGTCCGGGGTGCGGGCGGCCTATGCCACCGGCCGGGGCAAGGTGATTCTGCGGTCCCGGTGCGAGATCGAGGACTGGAAGAACGGCCGGGAGCGTATCATCGTCCACGAGATCCCCTATATGGTAAACAAGGCCCGGCTCATCGAGAGCATCGCCGAGCTGGTGAAGGAGAAGCGCGTCGACCAGATCAGCGACCTGCGGGATGAATCGGACCGGGACGGTATGCGGATTGTCATCGAGCTGAAAAAGGACGCCAACGCCCAGGTGGTGCTGAACCAGCTGTACAGCTTCACCAAGCTACAGGACAGCATCGGCGTCATTATGCTCTGCCTGGTGGACGGCATCCCCCGGATCCTTACCCTAAAGGAGATGCTGGAGGAATACCTGAAATTCCAGCTCCAGGTTGTCACCCGGCGAATCCAGTACGACCTGAAGAAGGCCAAGGACCGGGAGCATATCCTGGAGGGCCTGAAGATGGTGTGCGACAACACCGACGAGGTCATCTCCATCATCCTCCGGTCCAAGGACCGGGCGGATTCCAAGGTGAACCTGATCCAGCGCTTTGGCATCACCGACGCCCAGGCCACCGCCATTGTGGCGATGCAGTTGGGGCAGCTCTCCGGCATGGAGCGAATCAAGATTGAGGAGGAGCTGGCCGCAATCCTGGAGAAGGTGAAGGAGCTGACCGAAATCCTGGCGGACGAGGGGAAGATCTACGCCGTCATCAAGCAGGAGATGCAGGTGATCCGGGATAAGTTCGGGGACGAGCGGCGGACCGACATCCAGGCGGTTTCCGGGGAGATGGACATCGAGGACCTGATCCCGGTGGAGGACTGCGTCATCACCCGCACCCGGTACGGGTATGTCAAGCGGCAGACGCTGGACAGCTACCACACCCAGCGCCGGGGGGGCCGGGGGATCTCCGGCATGACACGGCGGGACGAGGACTTTGTGGAGGACCTGTTTGTCTGCTCCACCCATGACTACATCCTCTTCTTTACCAACCGGGGACGGATGTACCGGCTGAAGGGGTACGAGATTGCCGAAAGCAGCCGGGCAGGGCGGGGGACCAACATCGTAAACCTGCTGCCCATCGACAAAGAGGAGAAGATCACGGCGGCGATCCGGGTAGGGGAGATGGACGAGGGGAGCTACCTTGTAATGGTGACGCGGAAGGGCACCATCAAGCGGACCGAGCTTGCGGCTTACCGGAACATCCGCAAGGGCGGGCTGATTGCCATCAGCCTGGAGGAGGGCGACGAGCTGGCCTGGGTGGAGAACACCAGCGGCAGCGACGAGCTGATGGTGGCCACGGCGGCAGGGATGGTGATCCGCTTCCCGGAAAGCGATCTGCGGCCGTTGGGCCGGAGCGCCATGGGGGTACGGGCGGTACGGCTGGGGGAAGAGGACCAGGTTGTGGGGATGGTAAAGGCAGAGACCGGCGGGCTGCTGCTGACTGTGACGGAATCCGGCCTTGGGCGGCGGACGCCGGTAGAGGACTACCGGCTACAGGGCCGCGGGGGGAAGGGAATCCGGAATTACAACACGGCGGAGAAGGGGACCAGGGTTGCCGCGGTACGGGCGGTGAAGGAAGGGGAGGAGGTCATCCTCATCTCGGACGACGGGGTTATTATCCGGATTCCGGCGGAGCAGATCACGGTGCAGTCCCGGTACGCGGGGGGTGTACGGGTGATGCGGATCGCAGAAGGGGGCCGGGTGGTATCGGTGGAGACGGTGCCGGGCAGCGGTGACGGTGATGATGAGGCTGCACCGGAGGTTGAGGACGCCGCAGCTGGCAATACTGCTGACGCAGAGTAAGGAGCAGCAAGCTTGCCGCCCTGGTTGTGCCCGCCCGGGCTACCGGGCCGCAGGTCCAGGGCCGCGGAGGCCCTGGTCGCTCCCGCAGGAGCGAAACTCCCCAGGATGTTATCGGCTGGCAAAGACCCTGGTACAGGTGACAAGGTTATCGCCTTGTCAAAGGCCGTCAGGCCGCATCATAGGCCAACCGGCTGGCTTGCCGGGGCAGGAAAGGTTTTAACCTTTACAGTCGTTTTGTGGGAGCACCAAAAGCGGCCGGGGTTAGGAGTAGCCGCTTTCTCCCCAAAACAGCCCAGCCGCGCGCCGCAGGCGCAGGAGGCGGGGCGCATTTTGGGCCCACCGGCCTAAAAGCCTGTTCCTTAGCACCTTGCCTGTCCTTTTGCGAAAGGTGCTTGCTGGTTTTTGCGGTTGGGTGGGGGTGGCTGGGCAGGTGGTTTGGGTGGCCTTTCTTAGGCTGGTGGGTAACTGAAGAAGTATATTCCTTGACCGCCTACCCGGCGGGGGGTCACTTTCTGGTTCGCCAGAAAGTAACCAAAGA
>JAAWGY010000121.1 GCA_022795575.1 Angelakisella sp.
GGGGAGTTTCGCTCCTGCGGGAGCGACCAGGGCCTGCGCGGCCCTGGACCTGCGGCCGGGTAGCCCCGGCGGGCACAACCTGTGGGACAGGCTGCTTCGCTATGCGTCACCCCCCAACAGCCCCAGGCACTTCTCCGGCTCCCGGGCGTACAGCGATACCACCGGCACAACCTCCGCCAGCCCCTCCTCCGCCAGCATCCGCCCCACCTCGTCCATAAAAACACCCCGCCCCGTCGCCAATCGGGCAGTAGCCAACACCTCCCCCAGGTCCTGCCGCCCCCCAAAGCTGCCATGCCACTCCCCCCGGGAGGTGTAATCTACCCCGCAGCTGGGGCTGCCGTCAATCCCCACAATACCAACCACCAAAAAGCGCTCCGGAAACCGCAGGTATTCCCGCAGCTGTAAAAGGAAGGGCCTCAGCAGCCGCCGGCAGTGGTCCCGGAAAAACGGATTGTCAAACTGGTCGCTGACGTGCCCCCACCGCCTTGCCCCGTAAAGGGTAAACTCCGGGCAGGGGAGCTGTACCAGCTGTACCCCCCGCGCAATGGCCTCCGAGAGGAACCGCCTGCGCAGCGCCTCCTCCGCTGCCATCTCCCCCTCCTGGAACAGCACCACCTTGGAGGCGGTGTTCAGCAGGCAGTGTGCGGTAAAGATGATTTTTTGCATACGGTCATCCCCTTTCTGTCTCGTTGCCCCGGCCCAGCCGGAAGGTGAGCACCACCCCCAAGGCGTATACCCCCGCCGCCAGCAGGAACAGCGCGGTCAGGGAAAAACGGCTGGCCAAAGCCGCCCCGATGAAGGAGGAGGCCACGTAAAGAGGGGCGCAGAGCAGCCCCGCCGTCGCCATGTAGATGGGGGTGCGCCCGTTTTGGGAGTAGGTGACGCAGGCCACGCTGTTGGACATAACAACACCTACCACCGCTACCGCCAGCAGAGCGTACATGACAAAGGAGAGCTGCCAGCTTACCCTTAGGGCGGCTAACACCGCCGCCGCAGCGCCGCAGAGACAGGCGCACCCCATCACCGCCATGGGCCCGTAGCGGTCGGCTACCCGGCCCAAAATCAGCGAGCCTGCCACCTTGGCCAGTAGGTAGACGGTGGCCATCCGGCCCACAAACCCCTCCGGCGCGCCGGGCAGGGAGCTGGCGGTGATGATGTAGTAGGGGATGGCAAACTCCGCCGCCCCCACCAGCACCTTGATGGTGACAAAGCTGCAAAACCGCCGGTCCTCCCGCAGGATCTGTAGGCCGATGGGGAAGACGTCCCGCAGCCGCAGCCTTTCCGGCACCCGGTCGTCGATGACCTCCCGCACCCCCGCCGAGACCACCCCGGTGGCGATAAGGGCCGAGAGCAGCCCCAGCAGAAAGACCAGCCGGAAGCTTACCGGGAAAGCCAGCCGGATCAGGCACTGGGTCAGCACCAGGGAGGCCAGCACCCCGCTTACCGCCCCCATCATGTTGTAGGCCCCGTAAAAGGTGCCCACGTTGCGGTGGATGGAGGTGCCCACCATCTGGGCAAAGAGGGGGTTGGACATCCCGGCGCTGGCCGAATAGAGGGCCAGCGAGACAAAGAACATCACCAGCGCCGGGCCGGGCTCCTCCGCGACCAGGTAGGTGGAAAGGAAGATGAGCAGAAAGCCGATCCGCTGCAAAAAGCAGATGCCAACGCTGGCCCACTTGGGGCTCTTGGCCCCCACCCCGATGACGCAGGAGAGGACGGTGGCGCTGTAGGAGATGCCGTAATAGAGGGCGGAGATCATGGCCAGAAGGATGGCCCGGTCCGAGAGGGAGGCCACATAGACCGGCAGCACGTTTTCGGTGGAAAACATGGTGAGGGCAAAGGAGAAAAAGAAGGCCTCCAGCATCAGGCTAAGGAAGTTTCCCCGGTAGTAGGCCTCCTTTCGCCGCAGGATATCCTGGGGGGCGGCAGCTTGGGGCTGCATAACAATCACCTCGGTTCCCAAAACGGGAGGATAGCCGGGGCGCTCCCCTGGGTATCCTCCCGTTTTTGTGGTAGATATGGGGTTAAATGATGTTGGTGAAAAGGGCGGGGATAACCCCGGCTACCACCAGCACCTTATAGGCGATGGCAAAAGCCCCCATGGCGATGCCCAGCCATTTGCAGAGGGGGTCCCATTTGCAGGGGGTAAGCTCCCGGTAGATGGTCTTTTTGCAGTCCGAGTTAAAGCCCTTGGTGTCCATAGCCACCGCCTGGTCCTGTACCTTGATGATGGAGTTGGCCACCACCGGCACCATAATGGGGACAAAGGCCCGGAAGCGCTGGATCAGGTTCCCCTCGGTCTGGAGCCCCCGGGCCCTTTGGGCGTCCTGGATCTGCTCCATGTCCTTTTTTAACAGGGTGATGACCTGGAAGGAATCGATGAAGGTAAACATGGCGGTGTAGGAGATGCCCGCCTGACAGATGGTGACGCCCAGGTCGGTCATATCGATGCTGAGGAAGATGAGGAAGAGGGCGCACATCAGCGGGGCCACGTTGAGGTAGAAGCGGGAGGCGTAGGCAAAGCCCGCCCCGTAGTAGGGGATGCCGAAGAGCTCGAACATCACCGGGTCCACCGCCGGGTCGATGTTGGGGGCGATGGCCCCGTGGATGCCGTACATGGCGAAGAAAAGCACAATCAGGGTGATGAGGATGAGCTTAAAAAGCATCATCTGCTTTTCGTGGACGATCATCACGGTGCTGATGAGGATTACCGCCACATCGAACCAAAGGTTTTTTACCAGGATAATGGCCAGGGTCAGCCCCAGGGCGAACCAGAGCTTGGGCGCGGGGGTAAGCCTGGTGAGCAGGGTGGGGAAGTTGCGTTGTTGCAGCATGGTTTGTCCCTTCCGTTCCATAGATTCTGCGGCGGGCCCGGGGCGGGGAGGAGGGGGAGGCCCCGGGGCGCCGCCGGCCGCCGGCGTTTACGCCTTGGTCCTGCCGCCGGAAAGGGAGCGCATATTCTCCGGCAGCTTCTTCAGGATCCCCCAGGCGATAAAGCAGGCGATGCCCTTATCGATGAGGTTGACCGGGATACGGGCCAGGAAGGCGGCGCCGGCCAGGTCGTTGCCCAGGGCCTGTAGTCCCACAATCATCAGGTTGGTGCCCACGTTGCCGTCCACGCCGCCGTAGACCACCATGGCGATGGGGGCCCCGATGATGGCGTTCCAGAGGGCCACGAAGAAGGTGGCGATGAGGACATGGGGAAGGGTGTTGAATTTTTTGTACCGGGCCATGTAGCCCACAATGAGGCCGGAGCCGATGTTGCACAGGCCAAAAAGGATGGAGAGGATGTTGCCCTTGGTAAGGCCGGAGATGACGTTATAGAGGACGCCGGAGGTGGCGCCCACCCAGGGGCCCATAATGGCGGCCACAATAACGGTGCCGATGGAATCCAGGTAGATGGGCAGCCCCAGGCTGCCGGCGATGGTGCCGCCGATGTAGTTGATGGCCACCCCCAGGGGGATCATGATTGCGACATAGGTGCTGCGCAGTCTGCCTTTGGAAGAGTCAACGGTGTTCATTGCCATGGTTCGTTCCTCCTTAAAAATGGGTTCGCACACCCCTTTGCCGGGCTGCGTGGCTTGGGTCTACCGGTATTTTTGGATGAACTGCTCCACCGAAAGGGCGGCGCTGCCGTCCCGGCCCCCGGTAAGGGCCAGATCCAGCTGGGTGATTTGGGGGGGCTCGATCTGGGCCCGGGCAAGGATGCCGGCGTCCAGGAAGGCCCGCTCCGGCGGGGCGTCGCTGAGGATCTCCCCCTGGGCCATGGCGATTACCCGGCTGGAGTTTTCCGCCACGTAGTCCATGTCATGGGAGATGATGACCACCGTGTGGCGCTCCTCGTGCATCATCCGGATGATCTTGGTGAGCATCCGGCGCCCCACCTCGTCCAGGCCGCCGGTGGGCTCGTCCAGCACCAGCACCTGGGGGCGGAAGACCAGCACCGAGGCGATGGTGACGATCTTTTTGGTGGTGTAGTCCAGGGTCATGGGGTGCTTTTGCAGCAGCCGCCCCAGGTCCATCAGCTGGCAGACACGGTCCAGGCTCTCCTTGGCCTCCTGGGGGGTAAAGCCGAAGTTTTTGGGGGCCACCATCAGCTCCTCCTCCACCGTGGTGCAAAAGATCTGGTGGTTGGGGTTCTGGAAGACGTAGCCGCACTTCCGGGACATCTGGGCCACCGTCTGGCCGGTGGTATCCTCCCCCAGCAGGTACACCTTGCCGGAGGTGGGCCGCAGCAGGCCGTTGAAGTGGCGTACCAGGGTGGTTTTTCCGCTGCCGTTCTGCCCCACGATGGAGACCACGTCCCCGGCGTAGATCTCCAGGTCCACCCCCTTTAGGGCGGTGACGTTGCCCCGGGGGTAGGTGTGCACCAGCTTTTCGGTGCGGATGACAGCCTCAGCCATGGGAAGCACCTCCCCCTGTAATGGTCCGGAAGACCGGGACGGCCTCGTTTAGGGTGATGGGGTAATCCTGCCCCAGGGCCAGCCGTTCCCCCAGGCCGATGGCCGCGTCCGTCACCTGGGGCACCCGGACAAAGTGGTCGTTGAGCAGCTGCTTGCTGCCAAAGACCTTGTGGGGGTCGTCGTAGGCCACCAGCGCCCCCTCGTGGAGCACGATGACCTTGTCCACCGTGTCGGCGATCTTTTCGATGTTGTGGTCCACCATGATCACCGTCTTGCCGGCGCTGTGGAGCTCCCCCACCAGCCGGAAGATCTCGTCCCGGCCGATGGGGTCCAGCTGGGAGGTGGACTCGTCCAGGATGATAACCCGGGGCTGTAGGGCCAGGATGCTGGCCACCGCCAGCCGCTGCTGCTGCCCGCCGGAGAGGTGGTAGGGGGAGCGGTCCAGCATCCGGATCAGGCCGCAGGCCTCGGCGGCGAATTTTACCCGCTCCCGCATCAGCGCCCGGTCGTAGCCAAAGTTGCACATGGCAAAGGCAATCTCGTCCTCCACCGTCTGCTGGGTAAACTGGCTTTCGGCGTCCTGGAAGACGATGCCCACCACGTCGGTGGTGCCGTGGCCCCTGGTGTCGTTGAGGCTTTTGCCGTCGATGACAATCTCCCCCTCCCAGTCGCCGCCGGAGACAAAGGGGAGGATGCCCACCACCGATTTGCAGAGGGTGGATTTGCCGGCCCGGTTGCAGCCGATCACCCCGATAAAATCCCCCTCGTCGATGGTGAGGGTGATGTTCTTCAGGGCCAGCTCCTCGGCGCCGGGGTAGCGGTAGCTGTAGCCGTTCAGCTGGATGATGGGCTTGCTCATACCGTCCCCTGGCCTTCCTGTGCCTGGTCCTGCCGGATCAGCAGCCGCACGGCGTCGCAGGCGGTCTGGATGGTCTGTTCCATCTCGCCCCAGTTCATGATGGCCCCGGCCCGCGCCCCCCGGATGGAGGCGATGACAAAGAGGGCGGCGCACTCCATCTCGGAGCAGGCCACGTTGCCCCGCTGCCAGGCGGTCCAGCGCTCCTTCAGGCGGGGGCTGACAGGGGAACAGTCGGGGTCCACCTCGCCGTAGAAGGAGTCCTTGGACTGGGAGATGCCCTCCAGAAGGCGCAGCCCCCGCTGCCGGCCACAGGAGGCCAGCGCCTCCACCACGTGGCGGTCGGCCACCGCCGGGTACTCGATGGGGATGTAGTGGGTGGTGGTGCCCTCGTCCCGGACGGCGGCGGTGACAACAACGCCGTCGTAGTGATCGGCGTCGGCGGGGTCCTTTACCGGGCCGGCGGTGCCGATGCGGATCAGGGTGCGGGCGCCGCACTTGATGAGCTCCTCCACCGCGATGGCGGTGGAGGGACAGCCCATGCCGGTGGATGTCACCGACACCGGCACCCCCTCCAGCCGCCCGGTCCAGGTTTTGTGCTCCCGGTTGTGGGCGATGAGCTTGGCGTCGTCCAAAAAGCTGGCGATAAGGTCGGTGCGGAAGGGGTCCCCGGGGAGGAAGACATACCGCCCCAGCTCCCCGGGGGATACCTGGATGTGGTACTGCCGGTCGCCCCGGTCTTTGTCCAAAAAGCCCATGGTAAAAGCCTCCTTACTGGTTCTGTTCCGCGTCCTGCCGGATGAGGATCCGCAGGGCGTCCCGGGCAACCTCCACCGTTTTGTTCATATCCCCAAAGGACATGATGGAGGCGGCGCGGCACCCCCGGATGGAGGAGATGACGAAGAGGGCGGCGGCCTCCATCTCGGAGGTCATCACGTTGCCCCGGCGCCAGGCCTCCCACCGCTCCCGGAGGCGGGCTTCGGCGGGCATATTCCCCGGCTCGTGCTGGCCGTAAAAGGAATCCTTGGACTGGGTGATGCCCTCGGCGTAGTGGTAGCCCAGCTTTTTGGCGGCTGCCGAGAGGGCCTCCACCAGGTGGCGGTCGGCCACGGCGGGGTATTCGATGGGGATGTAGTGGATGGTGGTGCCCTCGTCCCGGACGGCGGCGGTGTTGATGACGCCGTCCAGCGTCTCGTCAAAGGCGGCGTCGCAGACACGGCCGGCGGTGCCCACCCGGATAAAGGTATCGGCCCCCACCTTGATCAGCTCCTCCAAAGCGATGGCCGCCGAGGGGCAGCCCATGCCGGTGGAGGTGACGGCCACCGGCACCCCGTCCAGCTTGCCCGCCCAGGTTTTGTGCTCCCGGTTGTGGGCGATGAGCCGGGGCTCATCGAAGTAGGAGGCGATGAGGTCGGTACGGAAGGGGTCCCCCGGGAGCAGCACGTACCGCCCCACGTCCCCCTTCTTCAAACGGATGTGGTACATCATACCGTTTTCCAATTCCATAACAAGACACAACCTTTCTTTGCTTTGTTTTTGCTGCTGTATATCGCTTTCCCTCCACGGGGGAAGAACGTAAGTTTGCCACCTTCCGGGAACCCGGAAGGTGTGAGAGGGCGCGCCCTCTC
>JAAWGY010000122.1 GCA_022795575.1 Angelakisella sp.
CTACAGGGGAAGGGGGCTTGGCTACGTCGAAAATGCTCGGAATCCACCAAGGATTCCTTGCGCTTTTCTCCTTGCAATCCCCCTCCCCCTGCGAAAAATACGGGCACTTCGACTTTAGGGACACGCCTTAAGAGGATAGCCCCTTGGTATGCCGCCGGATATGGGTGATCATGCACCTTTGGGCTGGGGAAAGCTCGCTGTTTTTGGGGGCGATAAGCCCAATGGTTCGGTAGATCTGCGGGAAGATGGGGTAGACCTCAACGTTGTGGTTTGCCGCAGACAAAAACATCCCCGGGGCGATGCTTGCGCCAAAGCCGCCCTCCACCATGGCCATAATCGCGTTATCGCCGGCGACAAAGGAATAACTTGGCTTGATGTCGTACTGCTCCCAAAAGCGCTGGATATGGAACAGATCGCTGTTTTCCTGGATCAGGAAAAAGATTTCCTTCATATCGTTAACGCTGACATAGTACTTATCGGAGGGGAAATAGTTTTTTGCGGTGACGCAGTAAACCGGATCCTCGTATAACGGGATGATCTGCAAGTCGTTTTCGCCGGAGATATCTGCCAAGCCGATATCTGCGGTTTTGTTTTGTACCATGGCGATAATATCCTTGGTTTCCGCCTCCATCAGCTGTAGCCGGATCCCCGGATGCTCCTGCCGGAAGGTGCCGAGGATGTCCGGCATCCAGGCCCTGCACACAGAGCCCAGGGCGGCAATTCGCACAGTCCCGGTTTCCAGCCCGTGGACCTGTGCGATTTTTTGGTTCAGGATGCTTTCGCACCGCAGGACCTCGCATAAATAGGGGTAAAGCAGCTCGCCCTCGCTGGTCAGCCGAACGTCGTTCTTTGTCCGGGTGAATAGCGAAAGGTCCCACCGCTTTTCCAGGGTGCTGACAGACCGGCTCAGCGCCCCCGGCGTCAAATGGATGCTTTCGGCGGCGCGAATAAAGCTCCCTTGCTCCGCAATCGATTTTACAATCTGGTACGCAGTGATCGACAATACGATCCCCCCATATTCAGAGCCTGTTGTCCCCTGCCAAGGGCCTTCCGGCCGGTCTGCCCCCCGCCGGGGAATCCATAGACTCTTAGATTTTTCTGATATTATACCGACAGGCGCGTTCCTTTGTCAAAGGGCTGTCCGCCGGTAAAAAAATGTCGATATCAACAAGGGAAAACTGGCCTTTTTGTTATAGTATACAAACCGGTTGGTGATAATCCATAGATTTGCAGGGCAAACACAGCAAAAGGGTAAAATCGAAAAAACCTTGGTTGAGCTTTGCTCAACCAGACGGTGAAAATAATTCGCTATACAAAAAAGCGGGGTTCCGATATGCTGGGATTACAGGAAACGGTTTTTCCTGGACAGACGGTACCGGAAGTGAAAAGATTGGCTGCGAGGAGGAAATAGCATGACAGACGTTGATCAGAGAATCCATCAGTACGCGGACGAGGTGTACGAATCGGTGGTCCGGTGGCGGCGGGACTTCCACCTCCACCCGGAGCTGGGGAACCAGGAGGTGCGCACCAGCCAAATCGTGGCGGAGCATCTCCGGGCCATCGGCGTCGACGAGGTGTACGAGCACCTGGCGGGGGGTACCGGCGTCCTGGGGGTGATCCACGGCGCCCAGCCGGGGCCCACAGTGGGACTGCGGGCGGATATGGACGCCCTGCCCATCCGGGAGGACACCGGGCTGCCCTTTGCCTCCACCGATACCACCCAGTGGGGCAACCAGGGGACGGTGCCGGTGATGCACGCTTGCGGCCACGATATGCACACCGCCATGCTGATGGGGGCGGCCCAGGTGATCGTCCGGCTGCGGGACAGGCTGAAGGGCAAGGTGCTGCTGGTCTTCCAGCCCGCGGAGGAGGGGTGGTCCTCCGACTGGGTGGGCAAATCCGGCGCCGCCCGGTTCGTCGAGGAGCCGCTGTACCGCCAAAATCAGCCCGACGCAATGTTTGGCCAGCACATCTGGTACTACGCCCCCCGGGGCAGTGTTGGCAGGCTGGGGGTGCTGCCCGGGCAGGTGGGCTACTGTATGGATATCGTCAAGATTACGGTCCACGGCCAAAGCGCCCACGGCAACCGCCCGTGGATGGGCAGGGACAGCATCATGGCGGCGGCGCAGATCATCACCGCTCTACAGACCATCCCCAGCAAGAACACCGATATCTACAAAAACAGCGTTTCGGTAACTATGGGGGTAATCAAGGGCGGCACCAAGTTTAACGTCGTCGCCGATACCACCGAGATCGAGGGTGCCCTCCGCTTTACCGACCGCACCAGCCGGGCCTATATGGAGCAGCGCTTTACCGATATCATCACCCACACGGCGGAGGCCATGGGCTGCACCGTGGACATCCAGATGACCTATGTCCCCGGCCTCTACAACGACCCCGCCCTGCTGGAGCGGACCCAGCGGAACCTGGACCAGCTGTTCGGGGAGGGGGTGTTCACCCAGGATCCGGCCCTCTCCTTTGCCAACCTGGATGACTACAGCTGGTACACCGAGGACTGCCCCGGCCTCTTCTACGGCCTGAGCATCGCCTGGCCGGAGGACGACCCCCACGAGACCATCCCCAACCACAACCCCCGCTTTGACCCCAACGAGGAGGCGATGCGCAACGGCGTCAAAGCGCTGGCGGCGTCGGCCATCAAGTACGCGGACCAGTGATCAAAAAAGGGTGTGTCAGGAGGTAGCATCATGTTTGGTACTATGCAGTTTTATCTCTTTGTTGTTCTGGCAATTTTTCTCATTGGGGACGTTGTGGGCGTCTTCACCAAGGGCAAGCTCAGCGGCATGATGATCACCATGCTCATCTTCCTGGTGGGCTTTCTCAGCGGCGTAATCCCCCCGGACGTCATCGACAAGGCGGGGCTGACCGTCATTGCCAAGTGGACCCCGGCCATGATCATCTTTAACCTGGGCAGCGGCAGCAACGTCAAGCAGCTGATCCAGGAGTGGCGCACCGTTTTGATGGCCTGCATCTGCATGGTGTTTTCCATCGCCATTATTTTCTGCACCGCACCCATTATCGGCCTTGACTCGGTGTTTGTCGCCATCCCCGTCATCAACGGCGGCACCATCGCCACCCAGATTATGACCGAGGGGGCCATCCAAAAGGGCATCACCGTTGCCGCCGCCCTGGCCGCTGTCATCTACGCCCTGCAAAAGCTGGTGGGAGCCCCCCTGGCCTCCTACTACGGCGTAAAGGAGGCCAACCGGCTGATGGAGGAGTTCCGCAAGGACCCCGCCGCCCATATGGCCGCCCTCCACGCCGCGCCGGGGACAGAGGCCGGCGCCGCCAAGGTCCCCTTCCACCAGCGGTACAAGGCCTATTACACCCCCACTACCATGATTGGCATCACCGCCTTTTTTGCCTGGGTTTCCACCAGCCTGGGGACGCTGACCGGCATCAACTACGGCATTTGGGCGCTGATTCTGGGCTCGGTCTGTAACCTCCTGGGCATCGTTCCGCCCAAGGTCATGGACCTTGCCAAGTCCACCGGCATCCTGATGATTGCCATGTTTGGCTCCATCATCCCCGCCCTGGCCAAGGTATCCATGGGCGACCTGACGACGCTGCTGTTCCAGGTGGTGGTGGTCTTTGCCGCCGCCGTGCTGGGGATCTATCTGGCCGGATACATCCTGCCCACCTGGAAGCTCTGCGGCAGCAGGAACCTGGCCATCGGCATCGGGGTGGAGCAGTTCCTGGGCTTTCCCACCAACGTGGTCATCGTCCGGGAGATTGCCACCACCGTGGGGAAGACCGAGGCGGAAAGCGAGTACATCGAGGCGAAGTTAGGCACCCCCTACGTCGTGGCCGGTTTTGCGACGGTGACGGTGGTTTCGGTTCTGCTGGCCGGTGTATTTGTGGAGCTTCTATAAGCGGTCCCTTTGTCCAAGCTGTCTTCAGCCCCCGCGGCCCTTGCGCCCCGGAGGCAGGGGGGGAGGTCCCCCCTTTTTTTGTACCAAACACGCCGGGTTGTCCCGGGTTTTTCCGGCTACACACCCTGGCGGACACCGTTTTTTGCATCCAATGCCATCACTTAGGAGGGAGCACAATGTCGTCCAAACCACAAACGTCAGACGCCCTACAGCGGAACATCGGACTTTTTTCGGCGGTCAGCATGATGACCGGCTGCATGGTGGGAGCGTCTATCTTTATCATTCCCGGGGAGCTTTCCGCCTCCACCGGCCCCACCGCCTGGCTGTCCTACCTTATCGGAGCGCTGCTGATTTCCTTTAGCTGCTTTATGTTCGCCCAGGTGGGGGCCGTGCTGCCGGTCTCGGGGGCCAACTACATCCTCTGCACAGGCGCGGTCAACAGCACCTGGGGGTTCCTGTATGTCTGGTGCTACCTGATGGGCAACAGCTTTCTCTTCCCCATCATGTCCAAAACGGCGGCAACCTATCTGTCCATCTTTTTCCCCGCCCTGGCCGGCCATATCCCCTTGGTTTCCGTCGCCTTTATCCTCCTCACCTGCGGGATCAGCGCCCTGGGCAACCAAGCCTCCACCAAAGTCCAGAACGCGTGTGTGATTCTACTGATTGCAATCGTGCTGATCTTCTCTGCCGGCGGCATTGGCAACGCCGATTGGTCCCATTTTGTGCCCATGTTCCCCAGGGGGGTTAAGCCGGTGATTCTTGGCGTCATCTCCACCTACTACGCCTTCGCCGGGGTAAACTGCATCATCGACCTTAGCGGGGAGATTAAGGATCCCGGCAAAAACATCCCCCGCACCGTCTTTATCAGCCTGGGGATTGTTGTGGTGATGTATGTTTCCATGTGCGTCGCTCTGGTGGGGCTGATGCCGGCCCAGGCGTTGGGGGTAGCCGCTCCCGCCGTTACCGCCGCGGAGCTGATCTTCCCCAGGTGGTTCTCCTTCTTCATTGCGGCCGCCGCCATCGCCGCGTGCTGGACCACCCTGAACGCCCTGATCTCCGCCATGTCCCGCATGATGTTTGTGCTGGGCAGGAGCGGCATTCTGCCCAAGTCGCTTTCCAAAACCAACCGCCGCAACGCGCCCTATCTCTCGATATCCATACTGGCGGTGATGGGGGTTTGCATGGTGCTTTTTTCGGCAACCATCATGCAGTACGTCAATGTCAGCAGCTTTTACCTGCTGCTGACCGCGCTTTTGGTGGCGGTGGCGTCCCTGCGCCTCAAGGGGAGCTTTGCCAAGGAATACGCCTCCGCCGCTTTCCGCCTGGATGGGGTTTGGTACTACCTGTGGCCCGGCCTTGCCATTGCCGCAAGCGTGGTGTTTATGGTTTTGCAGCTCACCGATGATCCGGTGATGACCGGCATTGCGGTTGCGCTGGTTCCGGTGGGAATCGGGGTCTATCTGCTCCGCAAAAGGAAGCTGGAGGCCGGCGGGAAGGATGTTGATCGGGAGATTATGCAGGAAATGTATCGGTAGGGTAACTTTTGGGAGCTGAATAGAACGGGGACGGTTTCCGGAAAAGCCTTTTACAATACCTGAATAAATATGTATGAGTACAATACATATAAAATTAAACTGCCGCAAGCTATCATAGAAACCTTTGCCCGGTTCCTTGTCCCAAGGATACAGAAACATTATGAAAGCGAACAGGGCTAACGTAAGTTTGTAGAATGGCAGGAAAAAGCCACCAAAACCAAATAAACATAAAACAGCGGAGGCCAAGGCTTTTACACCTTGGCCTCCGTTGTTCGTTTTGACATCAGAGCCACACCATGACGGCAAAGCCGCCTTTGAAACAATAGGTGTTCGTCCAATGTCCATCTGGTGGACCCGAAGGGGATCGAACCCTCGACCTCTGCGATGCGAACGCAGCGCTCTCCCAGCTGAGCCACGGGCCCACACATCGAGCAGGCCTAACCTGCTCCCGCTGTTAAGCAAAAGGACACGCGAGGCGTGCCCTTTTGCTGGTGCGCCCGGAGGGACTCGAACCCCCGACCTACTGGTTCGTAGCCAGTCACTCTATCCAGCTGAGCTACGAGCGCATAACATCCTCTTAACAGCTTTATTAGTTTAGCACGGACGCCGGAGAAAGTCAATACTTTTTCGGGAAAATAAACGCCGCAATTAACGCCCGCCTTTTTGGGGGAAATGCGCGTTGCCCGCCGTGCCGACGAATTCGTTTTCCAGGATGGCGGGAGGGAACCGACGCGTTGGGAAAGGGGTCACTCCTTATTTATATCGGGTATATCGGGGTGGGTCAGGAGATCCTCCACCTCCTTTAGGGAGCGGAGGAAGGCCAGCACTGCCCGGAGCTGGCCTTCGTTGAGCTCTTCCAGCTGGGCAATGGCCTGCTGATGCAGCCGGGAGGAGCCACGGTGATTTGGGGGGCGCTTTTTGGGTTCCTGGCCGGTAAGGAGCCAGCGGGCACAATAGCCATACTTTTCTTCTACCAAGGCGGCCAACGGTTGGGAGAGACGGATGGCGGGATCGTGGAGGAGCTTGGAAACATAGCTTTCGGTTACGCCCAGCTGTGCGGCCAGCTCTTTCTGCTTCAGGTTGTTTTCCTGTAGGATCAGCCTGATTCTTCCGCACTGGTTCATGAGTGTTTCCTCCTGTCCGCTTTCTTCTTGGAATAATCTGTTTGACGAAATAGATCATACCAAAAAAACTTGAATAAATCAAGCTGCCTTTGCTGTGACCTGTTGGGGTGTTGTTTTTTGTTTTCCGGAGGACTGCGGGCAATGCGGCCGCCTGCCCCTTCGGCTGTGCCCACGGGGCTACCCGGCTGCAACTGCCCCCGCTTTCCTTGGTGAATAAAAAAACACCACGGAGCCTGAGAACCTGTATTCACAACCGTCTGACGCAGTCAGGTCAGGTCTTTTTCCGCCCTGCTGCGTTGCTGCGCCCGCAGGCGCGTCCAGACGCAACCGCCGCA
>JAAWGY010000123.1 GCA_022795575.1 Angelakisella sp.
CCTTGCAATACACCAAGTATTGCTGCGGTTTTTTGCCTTGCAGGGCGGGAAAATCCCTTGTCCTGCCTGCATCATCCGGTTATGAATACAGGTTCTTAGCGTGCTTCCCACAAGAGGACGCGTGCGGCAATCAGGATATCCGGAGCGCCCCGGCGGGGGCAGGGAGAGTTTCCCTGTTCCCCGGCCGGGGCGCTTTTTGGGTGTCCGGATTTTTTTGCCTTCCCCCTTGACAATTGGCCTACAAGGTGTTATCCTATATTTGGACGACAAAATGTAGTCAAAGGAGGCAGACAAGATGATTCCACAGGTTTCGGATTCCGAGCTGGAGCTGATGAAGATTGTTTGGGCCGGGGGAGGCACCGCCCGGTACGCCGGCATTATGGAGGAGCTGGCCGCGGCGGGGAAGGGGTGGCAGAAGAACACCGTCATCACCCTTCTGTCCCGGCTGGTGGAAAAGGGGCTGCTGCGCGCCAGCAAGATTGGCCGGCGCAACGAGTACACCGCCCTTGTTACCGAGGCGGAGTACCAGACCGCCCAAACCCGGGTTCTCCTCAACAAGCTTTACCAGGGGGATGCCCGGGGCCTTGTGCTGACGCTGCTGCGCCAGGATCTGTTTTCTGCCGGGGATTACGAGGAGCTGCGGGAATTTTGGGAGAAGGAGAGGGACAAGTGATGAAAGAGCTGCTGAAGATGGTGCTTTCCCTCTCCCTTTCCGGCTCGCTGCTCATCCTGGCGCTGCTGGCGGCAAGGCCGCTGGCCAAGGGCCGGCTGAGCAGCCGCTGGCGGTACTACATCTGGCTGGTGGTAGTGGCCCGGCTGCTGCTCCCCATCGCCCCGCCGGAAAGCCCGGTGGGGGAGCTCTTCCGCCAGGGAATCTCCCGGCCCTCCCCGGACAGCACGGTGGTGCTGCCCCAGCCGGAGGAGGCCACGCCGCCGGACGTCCGCATTGATGCCGCCCCTGCCAATCCCGCTGGGGAGCCTGCCGGGGAGGTCTCCCAGCCCGCTGCCGCCGCTCCGGCGGAAAAGGGCGCCCTGTCCCCCCGCCCCGATGCCGCCTGGCTCCTGCTGATCCTGTGGGCGGGGGTGGCGGCGGTGCTGCTGGTGCGCAAGGTGACGGCCTACCAGGGCTTTGTGGCGTATCTCCGGGCCGGCTGGGAGCCGGTGGCGGATGTCCGGCTGCTGGACCGGCTGGCGGAGCTTTCGGCCCGGGCGGGGGTGAAGGGCCCGGTGGAGCTCTGCGTCAATCCCCTGGTGTCCTCCCCCATGCTGGTGGGCCTTTTCCGCCCCGCCATCGTGCTGCCCACCGCCCAGCTGCCGGAGGAGGACTTTGGCTATACCGTCCTCCACGAGCTGGCCCACCACAAAAACCGGGACCTGCTCTACAAGTGGCTGGTGCAGCTTACCGTCTGCCTCCACTGGTTCAACCCCCTGGTCTGGCGGATGGCCCGGGAGGTGGACCGGGCCTGCGAGCTCTGCTGCGACGAGACGGTCATCCGCCGCCTGGACGGCGAGAGCCGCCGGGAGTATGGCGACACGCTGCTCCGGGCATTGGGGGCCGGGGGACGGTGCCCCACCGCCCCTGTCTCGGTGATGCTCCACGAGAGCGGAGCGCTTTTGAAGGAGCGGCTGGCGGCGATTACGGGGTTCCGGGAAAGGGGCAGGATGGCGGCGGTGCTTTCGCTGCTGCTTGCGGTGGTGGTTGGCGCGGGGGCGGTGACAGCCGGGGCCTACACCGGCCCGGGAAGGGCAGCGGAGGTCCGGTTTCCCCCTGCCGGGGTAAAAGGGGATTCCTCGGCCGGCTACCGCTATACCCAAAAGGAATACTTCCAAGGGCCCTATCTTTTTGAGGTGGGCTGGAACGTAAACGAGAGCGCCTGGGAGCATTACCCCGGCCGGGAGCTTGCCCTGCCGGGGGGCGGCACCGCTACCGTTTTCTTCGGGGAGGACTGCCAGGACCGGATGGGCGACGAGGCCGTCCTACAGGCCGTTGCCTCCCTGCTGGCGCGGCTGGAGGCGGAGGAGGGGTTCCCCCTCACCCGGGCCCTGGTGCTGGGTGTCCGGGAGGCGGGGGAGACCGTATCCGACCGGCTGACCGAGGAGCTGTACCAGGAGAACAGCATCTCCGGCTTTTCCGCCGCCTTCGCCACCCTGGAGCGGGAGGCCCAGCGCCAGTACCTGATGCGGTGCTATGAGGACAGCCGCCTTGCGCTGCTGGCCTCCTGCCTGAACCAGATGCCGGCGGGGGACCCCGTTGTGGATGCCCTGGCGGAGCGGGCCTATCAGGACAGCGCCATCAGCTTCTTTTCGGTGGCGGTAAACCACATGACACCGGCGGAGCAGGAGGGCTGGATTGCCCGGGCCGCCAGGGATAAGCGGAGCGCCTGCCTTTCGGTGCTCCTCAACACCACCGGACGTTACCAGGAAAAGGAGCGGCTGGAGGAGGAGCTGGAGGCCCGGCAGGCGGAGGAGTACGCCGCCTGGGGCGTCTCCCAGGCGGGCTGGCGATACTACTATCAGGACCAGCTGGTGCGGATTTTGATGGACCAAAAGCCCAGCAGCTCCTTTAACACCCTGGCGGTGACGCCGGAGGGGACGGTGGACATCAAAATCCTGCGGGACGCCGCCGGCGAAATCACAGGGGTGGCCTATATGACGGCGGAGGAGGTGGCGGAGCTGGACCTGGACCTGCTGGACCAGGCGGGGGCCGATCCCGATGACTGGGATTGGGACCCGGACGACAGCGATGACAGGCAGGAGCCCCTTGTCTACTCCAAGGAAAGGGAGGAGGGGACCGCCCCGGCGCCGGGGAGAAGCACCGTTACCGTCCCGGTGGACCTTGCCACCGCCGCCGCGGGGGCGTATGTCTGGCTGGGGGATTACAACATCGTCCCGGGGGACAGCCTCCGCTACGACGTTACGGCAGAGGCCGGGGAGGTCCTCCAGGTGGGCCTTGCCAGGGAGGGGGACGATCCACCTTCCGCCAGCTACTGCATGGTGCAGACACCCCGGCAGGACGGCCTGCTCCAGGTGAAGGGCCAGTTTACCGTCAGCGACATGGTCCCCGCCGGGCGGTACCGGCTGTTTGTCCGGGGGCCGGAGGGGGCGCTGGGGGGCGTTCGGGGCAGCGTCGTTCTCTCCCTTGCCCAGCCGCCCCAAAAGGGGAGCGGCCAGGAGGCGGCGGTAACACGCGTCACCGCCGGGGAGCTGCCCGCCGCCGTCCAGGAGGCGCTGAAGGAGGCCGAGATCCGCCGCTGGTACCTGATCGTCAGCGGCGGGCGGCAGTACCTGCGGTACAAGGGCTTTGCCTACAGCTACGGCTACGCCCCCGCCCGGCAGGGGGACGGCTGGCGGATCGAGATCACCCGCTTCCAAAGGGAGGAGTATGGCGACCTGCTCCTGGAGATCCCCGGGGAGGGGCCGGTGTCCGTCACCTGCGACGGGGAGCCGGTGACAGATATTACCGTCATCCAGGCATAAAGGCAGCGGCCCGGTACAGGAGGATGTACCGGGCCGCTGCCTTTGGGTTCAGTAATCAAAGTAGTAGGTCTCGTAGGCGTTGATGACGGTGGTCTCCCCGTACATACACCGGCGGGGGAGAAGGGGGTTGTAGTTCAGGTGGACGTGGCCGTGGACGAAGTACCGGGGGTGGTACCGCTCCAGCAGGCGGTTAAAGGCGGTAAAGCCGGTGTGGGCCAGCCCTGGCTCGTCGTTAAAGCGGTAGGCGGGGGCGTGGGTAAGGAGGATGTCGAAGCCCTTGCTCCGCCGGAGCTGGAGCCACAGCCGGGCGACACGCCGCTGCATCTCCCCCTGGGTGTACTGGTGCTCCCCCTGGCGCTTGTACCGCATCGAGCCGCCCAGCCCCAGCACCCGCACCCCCTGCACCGTGTGGATGCGGCCCTCCACGCAGATCCCCCCCGGGGGGTTGTCCCGGTACCGGTCGTCGTGGTTGCCGTGGACATACAGCAGGGGGGCGGGGGTAAAGGTGGCCAGCAGGGCCAGGTAGTTGGGGTCCAGGTCCCCGGCGGAAAGGATCAGGTCCACCCCCTCCAAATACCTGCGGTCAAAGTGGTCCCACAGCAGCGTGGACTCCTGGTCCGAGACTGCCAGTATCCGCATCCCCTTCGCCTCCCTTTCCCCGGGGGGCAGCTGCCCCTACCGGTCCTGCTCCTCCGGCGGCTCCCGGCCCTCCACCAGCTCCTTCACCGGCTCGGCCAGGATGTCCGCCATCTCCACCATCGTCTCGGCGGTTTCGGTCATGGCGTCGGCCACGGCGTCGGTTACTGCCTTTACCGGCTGGGTAAGGGTGTGGAGCAGCTTCTTTACCGGGGGCTCCGGCGGGGCGATGTTGGCCACCGCCATCAGCTCGATGCGCAGCCGGGCCAGGGTGGTTTTCAGCTCCGGCACGGTGCATTCCTTCAGCAGGGTGTAGCCGCAAAGGAGCATCAGCGTCACCAGGGCGTCGGCAGGAGTCACCTTGCCAATGAGCTGCCGGGCGCTTTTGTCGTCGTAGACCGAAAGGAAGCGGTGGTAAAAGACGAAAAACTCCTGCTTTTCGTCCTCGGACCAGCCCTCCCCCGGCTTTTTGCCCATAATGGACTGGAGCCGGGCGAACCGCCCGGTTTCGGAAAACCACAGGTAGGTAATGCCGGTGAGGTCGTAAAAATCCAGGTACTCCCGGTAGACCCGGCAGCGGAGGCTGTCGTCCATGGCGGGGCAGATGCGGATGACCTCGGCGGGGACGGTGACAGCCCCAAAGTGCCGCAGGACACTGACCCGCTTGTGCCCCTCCTGGACGTAGTAGTCGTGGAAGTACTCGTAGACCTTGATGGGATCGTTGATCCCCTGGTCCAGATGGGCGTCGCAGAGGGCGGACCACTTGGCGGAAAGCTCCGAGCCCTCCTCCAGCAGGGGGTAGAAGCTGCGGGAAAAGGCCCGCTGCCGCCCGGCGGATTTGGTGCCCACAATCAGCTCGATGGGCAGGTCCACCAGGCCCAGGGGCACCTCCCCCCGGGTTTCCTCCCCCTCCAGCATTTCGTCCAGCACCGGCAGGTAGGGGGAGATGTCCTTGGCCCGGCAGGCCTTTACTTCCTTTTGGCCCAAGGCAAGGGCCTTTTGATATTCCGTATAAGACATTGTAATCACCTTTGCTTACATGATTACTCCGATACCGGCGGGCAGTAGGGCTTTAGCACGGTGCGGAGAAAGAAATTCCCCAAAAGGCAGGGGACCGAAAAACCGATGAGCAGCAGGTAGGCGCCGCTGAGGGGGAAGGCCATCACCGCGGTAAAGAGGGAGCCATACCAGCAAAGGGCGGCCAGCACCGCCCGCAAGGGCCTGCCCAGCCCCAACAGCAGGGCCAGCCGGAAAGATTCCCGAACCCCTCTGCCGGCCCCCAGCAGGCCGTAGAGGTGGCAGGAGGAGAGGAGCGCCGCCAAAAATACGGTGGAGCAGAGCATGAAGGGGAGGAAGAAGAGGGGGTTGCCCGCGGCGCGGTCCAGGTAGAACCAGGCCCCCCAGCCGGCACAGAGGGCGGGCAGGGCGGTGAGCAGAAAGGCGGCGTAGGCCTGGCGCCAGTGGCGCAGCAGGCCGGTTTTGTAGTGGTGGAGGCAGAGCACCGGCTGGTCCATCACCATCCGGCGGATCACCTGGTTAAGGGCGAAGAGGGCCAGGGGGATGGTAATCACCGGCAGGCAGGTAAGCAGGAAGAGGAGGTTCAGCTGGAACAGGGTAACACATTCCAGCTGCAAAATCTCCACAAAACGGGCGACGCCGGTTTTTTCCGGGGCGTCCTTCTGGATGCCGGGGCCGGGGGTGCTGTAATCGTGACGGAAGAACAACAGAAACGCCTCCCTCCAAAATCGCTTATCGATTCAGTTTATCATAAGGAGGCAATATCTTCAATAGCAAAATACTGATGCCGCGGGTAAATAAATTGCGCTGCCCTTCTCCGCCCAGGGAAAATCGCTTTTTTACCCATATCATCATTTTTTTACCATTGCGGAACAAAAAACACTGTGGTATCCTGGAAAACAGCGAAAGGCCAGGGGACAGATGCTTCCCGGCCCGGGAAAGTATAGTCAATAAATTACCCATAATACCTACAGGAGGAATACACCATGGCAAGCATCACCTTTAAGCACGTCAGAAAAACCTACCCCGGCGGCGTCACTATTGTACCGGACCTGAACCTGGAGATCAAGCACAAGGAGTTTGTCATCCTGGTAGGCCCCTCCGGCTGCGGTAAGTCCACCACCCTGCGGATGATCGCCGGCCTGGAGGACGTCAGCGACGGCGAGCTCCTCATCGGCGACCGGGTGGTCAACGACGTGGCCCCCAAGGACCGGGACATCGCCATGGTCTTCCAGAACTACGCCCTCTACCCCCATATGACCGTCTACAAGAACATCGCCTTCGGCCTCATCCAGAAGAAGGTCCCCAAGGACGAGATCGACAGGCGGGTCCACGAGGCCGCCAAGGCGCTGGACCTGGAGCACCTCCTCAACCGCAAGCCCAAAGCCCTTTCCGGCGGCCAGCGGCAGCGTGTCGCCCTGGGCCGGGCCATGGTCCGCAACCCCGCCGTCTTCCTGCTGGATGAGCCCCTCAGCAACCTGGACGCCAAGCTCCGTACCGCCATGAGGGCGGAGATCAGCCGCCTCCACAAGCGCCTTGCCACTACCTTTGTCTACGTCACCCACGACCAGACCGAGGCCATGACCATGGGCGACCGTATCGTGGTGATGAAGGACGGCATCATCCAGCAGAACGACGCTCCCCAGGTTCTCTATGA
>JAAWGY010000124.1 GCA_022795575.1 Angelakisella sp.
CAGTAATTCTCGTGCCTCGTTGTGTAGCATATTTTCATCTCCTTCTTCTGTTATACCACCTCTGTCAACCCTTGGCGATTTTTTTGATGGTTGCTATAGATTGTATATTCAAGCTCCCGCATATCACCTGCCCATAACTATTTGCGGCAAGCGCCGTCTTGTGATATACTTTTACCAACAGAACAGAGGAATGATATGAGCCATACCGCCCAGCGAATCAAGCGCCCCACTACCACCAGCCAAGGCGGAAGACTACCGATTCCAACCAACAGGAGGTTCTTGCTATGTCCCGCATCATCGATATCCGCAGCGACACCGTTACCCAGCCTACCCCGGCCATGCGCCGGGCGATGGCCGAGGCCCCCGTCGGCGATGACGTCTACGGCGACGACCCCACCGTCAACCGCCTGGAAGCCCTTGCCGCCCAAAAGGCCGGCAAGGAGGCCGCTCTCTTTGTCCCCTCCGGCACCATGGGCAACCAGCTGGCCATTATGACCCACACCCGCCGGGGGGATGCTGTGGTCTGCGGCCGCAATTCCCATATCTTTACCCACGAGGTGGGGGCCGCTGCCGTCCTCTCCGGTGTTCTGCTGGACCCGGTGGACAGTAAGGACGACGTCATCTACCCCGACCTGCTGGAGGGCGCTGTCCGGGAGGAGGATATCCACTGTCCCCCCACCACCACCCTCTGCATCGAGAACGCCCTGGCCTGCGGCCGGGTGGTCCCTCTGGACGTGATGGAGCAGACCTATGCCGCCGCAAAGGCCCACGGCCTGAAGGTCCATATGGACGGCGCCCGGCTCTTTAACGCCGCCGTCGCCCTGAACGTCCCCGCCCCGGAGCTCACCCGGTACACCGATTCGGTGATGTTCTGCCTCTCCAAGGGCCTCTGCGCGCCGGTGGGCTCCATCCTGGCCGGCAGCCGGGAGTTTGTCGCCCGGGCCCGGAAGAACCGCAAGCTGCTGGGCGGCGGGATGCGCCAGTGCGGCATCCTGGCCGCAGCCGGGATCATCGCCCTGGAGGAGATGACCTGCCGCCTGGCCCAGGACCACGATAACGCCGCCTGGCTCCGCCAGCGCCTGGCCACCATTCCCGGCCTCCACGTCAAGGACCAGGGGATCCAGATCAACATGGTCTTCTTTACGCTGGACCACCCCGCCCGGGTGGTGGAGGCCCTGCCGGCCAAGCTGCTGGAGCGAGGCATCAAAATCAACGGCGTCTCCGCCGGGGAGCTGCGCTTTGTCACCAGCAACGATGTCACCCGGGAGGATCTTGCCGTTGTAGCCGACTGCCTGGAGGCGCTGTTAAAGGAGGGCTAATCGATACATTGATATCATTCGATTGAAGAGGAGAAGAGGGTTTCGAGTATGAAAAAGCTTTACGATTTTTTGTGGATTGCGGTATGCAGCTGTGTGGGGGTTTTCATCGGCAGCAGTGCCTATACCTTTTGGGACTACAGGGCCCACCCCGGCCTTTACGCCATGCAGTCCACCCCCTGGTACCTCAGCATCCAGACGCGGGCGGTATTTACGGCGGTAGCGGTGGCGGTGCTGCTACTGCTCCGGTGGTTTGTCCGCCAGAGAATCAACAAAAGGTAACGGCAGGGAAGGGAGGGAAAGCCATGGGCGGCAAGGTAATGGTAGGGATGAGCGGCGGGGTGGACAGCTCGGTGGCCGCCTGGCTGCTCCGGCGCCAGGGGTATGAGGTCATCGGCGCCACCATGAAGCTGTGGGGGGAGGAAACCGAGGACTCCCGCTGCTGCGGCCTGGATGACATCAACGACGCCCGGGCAGTCTGCCGGGCCCTGGATATCCCCCACTATGTCTTTAACTGCAAGGAGCAGTTCCGGGAGGCGGTGGTGGAGCCCTTCATCGAGGAGTACCGCCAGGGCCGCACCCCCAACCCTTGCATCCTCTGCAACCGGCACCTTAAGTTTGACGCCTTCCTCCGCCGGGCGCTGGAGGTGGGCTGCGACTACATCGCCACCGGCCACTACGCCCGGATTCTGCGGGAGGGGGGGCGGTACTGCCTGGCCAAGGGCAGGGACCGGCGGAAGGACCAGAGCTATTTCCTCTACACCCTCTCCCAGGGCCAGCTTGCCCGGCTGCTGCTGCCCTGCGGGGAGCACACCAAGGAGGAGATCCGCTGCTTTGCCCGGGAAAGCGGCCTGCCGGTGGCCCGTAAGCCGGACAGCCAGGATATCTGCTTTGTCCCCGATGGCGATTACGCCGGGTTCATCCGGCGGTATACCGGCAAGCCCCAGCCCAAGGGCCTGTTTGTGGACCGGGAGGGGAAGCCCCTGGGGGAGCACCAGGGCATCGGGCGGTATACCATCGGCCAGCGCAAGGGGCTGGGCATCGCCCTGGGCCGGCCCATGTTTGTCAGCGATATCGACCCGGCGCGGAACACCGTCACCCTGGTGGAGGACCAGGACCTCCTGTGCAGCCGGGAGGTGACGGCGGGGGACCTGCGCTTTGGGGCGCTGCCGGAGGAGGCCTTCCGGAACCGGCTGCTGCCGGTCCAAGCCCGGACCCGCTACTCCCAAAGCCTTGCCGACGCCGAGGCCTGCCTCCTCCCCGACGGCAGGCTGCACCTTTCCTTCCGGGAGCCCCAGCGGGCCGCTACCCCCGGCCAGGCAGTGGTGCTCTACCAGGATGACCTTGTGGTCTGCGGCGGAACCATCCTAAGACAGGAACAGGAGGGTGTGCAAGGATGATCGGCGATATCCCCATGCGCAAGTTTGAAAGCCAAGTCCACGACCGGGCCATGATTGCCGCTATACTGGAGATGATTCCCATCGTCCACGTGGGGGTGCAGGACGGGGATTGGCCCTATGTGGTGCCCATGTCCTTCGGCTACGAGATGGAGGAGGACCGGCTGCTGGTCTACCTCCACTGCGCCCGGGAAGGGCACAAGGTGGAGCTTTGGCGGAGCAATCCCCGGGTTTCCCTCACCTTCAGCTGCTTCCAGAACCGCCCCAACGACCCCTACCGGGGCTCGATCCACGACTACCGTTCGGTGATGGCAAACGGCGTCATCCGGCGGCTGGAGCGGGGGAGGAGCGGCGGTCTCCACGGCCGGGGGGTTCAGGCCATTCTGCGGCACAACGGCAGACGCCCCAACCAGTTCAGCGTCCCCCACTACTTATTCATGGATGTCTATGTGGTCGAATGCGCCTGGGAGCATCTCACCGCCAAGTCGGAGGAGCCTATGGCGGACCTGTCCCAGGTCCCCTTTCCCACCATGGAGGAGATCCGCAGCTGTACCCTGCCTCCCTACGACTACGACCACTTTTTTACCCGAAAGGCATACCAACCCGCCCCGGAGTCTCCGGCGCCTTCTGCGCCCGACGGGCCGGTGGCGGAGCATCTATTGAATGATATCGATTTATCGATTGACGATTCCTCCCGGGAGCTCCGGGTAGGGTTTCGCTGGAGGGAGCCCCTGGACTGCGACCTGATGGCGCTGGTGCTGGACCGGGAGGGGAGGCTGCCCCGGCGGTACGACATCGCCTTTTACAACCAGCCTGCCGACCGCAGCGGAGGGGTGCGCCACCTGGGGGACGACATCCTGGCCGGGCGGGGGCAGGAGTGGCTCTCGATCCGGCCGGACCGGCTCCCGGACGGCTGCGGGGAGGTGGTGCTGATTCTGTCGGTGCACCGGGGGGAGGAGCGGCAGCAGCACTTGGGGATGCTGGCCCGGCCCCTCCTTATTGTAGAGGACGGGAGCGCCGGGGAGGGGCGGGCCTGTACCTTAGATACCGGCGGCTGGGCAGGGAAGAGGGCGGCGGTAGCGGCGCGGTTGGTCCGGCAGGCCGGGGACAGCTGGCGGCTGGTTGGCCCCGACGGGGGCAGCTGGGAGGACTGGCGGATTACGGCGTGCTTTGCGGACTACCACCTGAGCGAGTGGCGGGAATAGGCGCAAAGGGTGCGGCGACACGGCAAGGGGGCAATCTCCCTGTTCCGGCAGTGAAGACGGCTGCTGAGGCCGGAGGAAGAAGAAGGGATCAAGGGCTTTGTGCTGATAGGCAGATTGGCCGAAGGGCGAGTGGAAAAGCGCATTTTATGAGGGATAGAGCAGCCCGGTAATGGCTGGGCGCTCTATCCCTTTGCCCTTGCGCCCGGGCGGTTTACAGCTCTTTTTTCCGCAGTGAGGGGCCATTTGCCGGTAGAAAACCCCTTTCTTCCGCCCTTTTTTCAAAAATCCGTTGCTTTTGGGACAGCTTTGGACTATAATACATCCTGTGCATCTGTGCCTGTCCCGGTAAAAAGGGGCAGCAAGATTATTCATCAATGGAGGATTCTCAATGAGAAAGAAAAAGACATGGCCGTTCTTCGCCGTCGCCATCGTGATTTTGGTGGCGGCCTACCTCACCTTCTTCGGGCTGCGGTCCACCAACGGGGATATCACCACCACCTACATCAAGGGCGCGTCGGATATCCGTTGGGGCATCGATATCCGGGGCGGCGTGGACGCTACCTTTGTCCCCGCCGACGGCTACGACGCCACCCCCGAGGAGATGAACGCCGCCTCGGAGGTCATCAAGACCCGTTTGGTGGCCCAGGGCATTACCGACTACGAGGTCTACACCGATACCGCCAAGGACCGCATTGTGGTCCGCTTCCCCTGGCAGGCGGGAGAGACGGAGTACGACCCGGAGCGGGCCATCAAGGAGCTGGGGGACACCGCGCTGCTCACCTTCCGGGAGGGCCTTTCGGTAGACGAGGAGGGCAAGCCCAACGGCGCCATTGTGCTGGAGGGCCAGGACCTGGTGGAGGCCTACCGCAGCGCCTACCAGAACCAGACCACCGGCGCCTACCAGTATGTGGTCTCCTTCCGGCTGAGCCCCGAGGGGGCCACCAAGTTCGCCGAGGCCACCCAGCGGAACCTGGGGAACATCATCTCCATCTGGATGGACGATAACCTCATCTCCTTCCCCACCGTCAACAGCGTCATCACCGGGGGCGAGGGGATGATCGAGGGGAATTTTACCGCCGAGGCCGCCCTGGAGCTGGCCCAGAAGATCCAGGGGGGAGCGCTGCCCTTCCGGCTGGATACCCGGGACTACAGCTCCATCTCCCCCACCCTGGGGATGGGGGCCAAGGACGTGATGGTCAAGGCCGGTTTTATCGCCTTTGTGCTGGTGGCCATCTTCATCCTGATGAAATACCGCCTCCCCGGCTTTGTGGGGATTCTGGCGCTGATTGGGCAGGTGGTCATCATGGTGGCCTCCATCACCCGGCTGGTGCCTGACGTCCCCTCCTTTACCCTCACCCTGCCGGGCATCGCCGGTATCATCCTCAGCATCGGTATGGGGGTGGACGCCAACATTATCACCGCCGAGCGCATCCGGGAGGAGATCCGCTCCGGCAAGACCATTGACGGCTCGGTGAACCTGGGCTTCCAGCGGGCGTTTTCCGCCATCCTGGACGGCAACGTCACCAACGTCATTGTGGCGGTAATCCTGATGGGGGCTTTCGGTCCCGCCAACAGCATCTTTTCCAAAATCTTTTTCCTCTTCGGCCAGACCACCGCAGGGGCCATCTACTCCTTTGGCTACACCCTGCTGATGGGTGTGCTTGCCAACATGGTTATGGGCGTGTATGCCTCCCGCGCCATGCTGAAGGGCATCTCCCGGATGAAGGCCTTCCGGAACCCCTGGTTCTACGGCGGCGTCAAGGAGGGCGCGGCGGTCAAGGAGGGGAAGCGGTACGACTTTGTCGGCAGCCGCAAGACCTTCTTCACCATCTCCTCCGTCATGGTAGTGGTGGCGCTGGTGGCCACCTTCTTCCCCGGGGCAAAGCTGGATATCCAGTTTAAGGGCGGCTCCATCGTCTCCTACTCCTACCAGGGGGATTCGGTGGACATGGCCACCTTCCAAAAGACCTTTGAGGACGCGGTAGGGGGCAAGGCCTCCATCCAGCAGGGGGAGGACATCATCACCGGCACCAAGAGCATCACCCTTTCGCTGGCGCAGGATCAGGGCATCAGCGCCGAGGTTCAGCAGAGGGCCACCGACGCCTTGCAGGCTGCCTTCCCTTCGGCGGATGTTTCTGTTACCTCTGTTACCAACGTGGATGCTACCATTGGTCGGGAGTTCTTCCAGAAGTGCAGCTTGGCGGTGCTCTTTGCCGTCATCCTGATGATCCTTTACATTGCCATGCGCTTCCGGGTGATGGACGGCTGGTCGGCCGGTGTTATGGCGGCGCTGGTGCTGCTCCATGACGTGGTTGCGGTTTATGCTACCTTTGTTCTGTTTGGGTTTTCCATCAACGAAAACTTTATTGCGGCGGCGCTGACCATTTTGGGTTACTCCATCAACGCCACCATCGTTATCTACGACCGCATCCGGGAGAACCGCAAGCTTTTGGGGGCCAAGGCTTCCATGGCGGAGCTGGTGAACCTGTCGGTGAACCAGTCCCTGGGCCGTGCGGCGGGGACATCCTTCTCCACCATTCTGGCGATGGTGGTTGTGGCGGTGATGGGTGGGCTTTACGGGCTTAGCTCGATTGTCACCTTTGCGTTCCCGCTGATTGTGGGGCTTGTGGTGGGGCTTTACTCCTCGGTTTGCCTGGCGGGGTCGCTGTGGGTATGCTGGCGGGAGTATAAGGCCAGCGCCAATGGTAAGAAGAAGGCGTAAAGGGCCGGGATAAGAGACGGAGCCTGTCCCACAGGTTGTGCCCGCCCGGGCCACCGGGCCGCAGGTCCAGGGCCGCGCAGGCCCTGGTCGCTCCCGCAGGAGCGAAACTCCCCA
>JAAWGY010000125.1 GCA_022795575.1 Angelakisella sp.
CCCCCTGGTGGGTTTCTTAAGGGCAAAGCCCTTAAGTCGTTCTTTGGTTACTTTCTGTCGATACAGAAAGTGACCCCCCGCCGGGCAGGCGGTCAAGGCGTGCACATCTTCAGTTACGCACTGCCTAAGAAAGGCCACAAAAACCACCAGCCTATCCCCCACAACGAAACGGAGCAACAGAACAACAACCAAAACCCCCTCACAGCCAAAACTAAACCAACAAGAAGGAGGACACCTGATGAAGAACTGGTTCCGAAAACCCCCGCCGCCTGCCAAAACCGCGGCGCTGCAAACCTGCCGGCAGACAGAAGACAGCTTTGCCCGCTTTCCTGCCCCCCTGCGCCCCCCGGAGGCGGGGCTGTACGAGGGGCTGCGGGAGGCGGTGCCCATCATCGACGCGGCGCTGCAAAAGATCGTCCGGCTGACGGCGGGGTTCCAGCTGCGCTGCCGGGACGCCGGGGCCCAGCGGTACCTGGAGCGGTTCCGGCGGGAGGTGCCGGTGGGGGCCGGGGGGCGGGGGCTGGACGCCTTTCTTTCCGGCTACCTGATGAGCCTGCTCACCTACGGCAGCGCGGTGGGGGAGGTGGTGCCCGGGGCGGAGGGGGACCGGGTGGAGGCCCTCTACCTTAGCGATCTGCGGGATTTGGTGATCCGGGCGGGGGACAACCCCCTAAGGGCCCAGGTGATGCTGGCCCGTCCGGGAGGGCCGGCGCCGCTGCCCTACCCGGAGCTGGTGTTCTTTTCCGCCCTGGACCCGGCGCCGGGGGAGGTGACGGGGCGGTCACTGCTCCGGGGGCTGCCCTTCCTCTCCGGGGTGCTGATGGAGATCTACCGGTCCATGGGGCAGAACTTCCGGCGGGTGGGGGCGGTGCGGTACGCCGTCACCTGCAAGCCGGGGCCGGGAACCGATCCCCAGCAGGCAGCCGAGACCATCGCCCGGGAGTGGCAGGGGGCGATGACCGCCTCCGGCCAGGGGGAGGTGCGGGACTTTGTGGCGGTGGGGGATGTGGAGATACGGGCTATCGGTTCGGATAACCGGTTTATCGACACCGAGGTACCGGTGCGGCAGCTGCTGGAGCAGATCGTGGCCAAGACGGGGCTGCCCCCCTTCCTGTTGGGCTTAAGCTGGAGCACCACCGAGCGGATGAGCCGCCAGCAAGCGGATATCCTTACCACCGAGCTGGAGAGCTACCGCACCATCCTTACCCCGGTGGCGGAAAAAATCTGCCGGATCGCCCTGGCGCTGGCGGGACTGCCGGACCGGGTGGAGGTGGTTTGGGAGAGCATCAGCCTACAGGACGAGACGGAGATTGCCCAGGCCCGGTACACCAACGCCCGGGCGGCGGCGCTGGAGCAGACGCTACAAGCAAAGGAGGAGACGGCATGAACGAGGAAAGGACAACAACGGCGGAAAGCCCCAGGGAGGGGGACACCGCGGCGGTACCGGCGGAGGACCTGGCGCTGATTGAGCGGTTCGCCCGGCGGGCGCTGGGGGCGGAGGAGGTGTACACCTTCCCGGTGGTGCTGTGCGACAACGAGGTGGACCGGGACGGGGAGCGGTTCTCCGGGGCGGCGCTGGAGGGGCTGGCCAAGCTGTTTGTGGGGAAGACGGGCATCTTTGACCACGACCCCAAGGGCCGCAACCAGACGGCCCGGATCTACCGGTGCCGGGTGGAGGAGGACGCCACCCGGACCACCAGCGCCGGGGAGACCTACCGGGCGCTGCGGGCGGACGCCTACCTGATGCGCAGCGAGGCCAACCGGGAGCTGATCCTGGAGATCGACGGGGGCATCAAAAAGGAGGTGAGCGTGGGGTGCGCCATGGGGAGCGCGGTGTGCAGCATCTGCGGGGCGGACCGGCGGAAGGCCCCCTGCGGCCACCGCCCCGGGGAGCGGTACGAGGGCAGGCTCTGCCACACGGTATTGGGGGAGCCCACCGACGCCTACGAGTGGAGCTTTGTGGCGGTGCCGGCCCAGCCCCGGGCAGGGGTGGTAAAGGGGCTGGGGGCCCGGTCCCCAGGGGAAGGGATGCTGCCGGCGCTCCAAAAGGCCCTGGCCCGGGGGGAGGGGCTTACCCTTACCCCCGGGGAGGCGGCGGAGCTGGCCCGGTGGGCGGGGGAGCTGCGGGAGGCCGCCCGGGAGGGCCGGGAGGCCCGGGAAAAGGCACTGCAGGAGGCGGTGCGGCTGGGACGGCTGGCCTGCCCCCGGCTGGACCGGGAGCTGATCCGCCGGACGCTGGCCCCCCTGACGGCGGGGGAGATATCGGCCTGGGCGGAGGAGTACCGGCAGCGTGCGGCCAAGCGGCTGCCCATCCCCCAAACAGCCCTCCCCAAGGAGGAGGGGGCAGGGGAGGGGGGGAACGAGCCCTTCCGCGTGTAGGAGAGCATCCGGAGAAAGCCTCCGGATGGCGACAGAGAGAAAGGAGACCACTACATGAATTACGAGACCATCCGACTGGACAAATCGATGTACAAGGGCGGCGAAAGCTTTTCCGCCCGGCTGGAGCAGCTGGACCCCTCCGCCGTCTACCAGGGCACCCCCCTGGAGGGCCTGGACGCCTACCAGCGGCAGCTGAAGCGCTTTGACATCCGGGTGAGCGGCCCCCGGAGCAGCAGCATCGAAAAGTTCTTCTCCACCGCCGACAGCGCCGCCCTCTTCCCCGAGTACGTCACCCGGGCGGTCCGCCAGGGGATGGAGGAGGGGGAGATCCTCTCCGCCATCCTGGCCAGCCGCACCGCCATCGATTCGATGGATTACCGCTCCATCGCCCTGGGGGAGGCCCCGGAGGACCTGGAGCTGAAGGAGGTGGCGGAGGGCAGCGCCATCCCCACCACCGAGATCAAGCTGAAGGAAAGCCTGGTGAAGCTGAAAAAGCGGGGCCGGATGCTCTCCGCCTCCTATGAGGCCATCCGCTTCCAGCGGCTGGACCTCTTTACCGCCGCCCTGCGGCAGATCGGCAGCTATATCGCCAAAAGCCAGCTGGCCGACGCCGTGGCGGTGCTGATGAACGGCGACGGCAACGAGGGCAGCGCCGCCGCCGTCACCACCACCACCGGCGAGGCCCTGGCCTACCGGGACCTGGTGGGGATGTGGCAGCGGTTTGACGGCTACCGGATGGACACCCTGCTGGCCTCCCCGGATATGGCCGCGGCCATCCTGAACCTGCCGGAGATGGTAAGCCCCACTGCCGGGCTCAACTTCCAGGCCACCGGCAGGCTGGGCACCCCCCTGGGGGCGGCGCTGCTGAAGTCCTCCGCCGTCCCCGCCGGTACCGTAATTGCCCTGGACAGCCGCTCCGCCCTGGAGATGGTGGTGGCTGGCGAGGTAAACGTGGACCACGACAGGCTCATCGACACCCAGCTGGAGCGGGCCGCCGTCACCTCCATTGCCGGCTTTGCCAAGCTCTTCCCCGGGGCGGTGCAGGTGCTGAAGCTGAAGACCGCGTAAGCGTGGGAAGGAATGCCAAAACCCCGGCGGGGGGAGGGAGGCGCTCCCCCCGCCCGCCGGAAGGACAAGAAGGGATGATGAGATGGAGTTAACGGAAGTGGTGCGGCTCTTTGGGGAGATGTGCGCCCTGACGCCGGAGGAGGCGGAGCAGCACCGGGACCTTTGCGCCTCCTCTATGGCCCGGGTGGAGACGGAACGGGGATTTGAGGAGGGCGGGGAGGAGGCCCTTGCCGCCTACGCCGCCGCCATGGCCTGCCGCCGGTTTGTGCTGCGGTGCATCGCCTGCGGCGGGACGGTGGCCATCGGCGACCCCAAAAGCGGCCCTGCGGGGGCCCGCAGCGCCGCCGAGGCGCTGGAGGCCGATTACCGGGCCGCCGCCGGGCGGTGGCTGCGGCCGGGGAGCTTCTGCTTTTGGCAGCTGCCCCGGCCGGAGGAGACGCCGCCGGCGGAAAGCGGCAGCGGGGAGGCACCCCCGGAGGCGGCGGGATGAGGGGGGCGGTGGGCTCCCTTTTGGCGGAGCTGGAGGCGCTGCTGGCGGCGGGGCTCCCCGGCGTGGAGGTCACTACCCGCTACCCCTGCCAGCAGCGGAAACTCCCCCCGGACCGGCCCATGGTCTGGCTGGGGGTGGAGCGGATTACCGCCACGGGAAGCCCCTTTGCCCCCTACGCGGGGGAGGGGGGACCGGAGCCGGGAGGCCCCCGGGCGGGGCGGGAGCTTGAGGTGACGGTGGGGGCGGAGATCCTGGACCGCCACGACCTGGGAAGCTGCCACCGGGTTTTTGGGGAGCTGTGCCAGCTGCTGCTTTTAGAGGAGGCCCGGCCCCAGCTCCGGGAGCTGAGCTGCAAGGAGGGCTTTTTTGACCGGGAGGCAGGGGCCTTCCGGCTGAGCTGCAGGGGGACACTGCGGGCGCTGCTGACCCGGGAGGAGGAGGCGGCCAGGCCGCTGGCCAACATCATCGTACAAAAAAAGGAGGAAGGGATATGAGCGCCATGACTTACCGGCCGGGGGTGTACTCCAGTTATACCGTCACCCCCAGCTACACCGGGGCCAGGGAGGCCCTGCCGGTGGGGATCGTCGGGAGGCTGGGCCTGGACGGGGACCAGCCGGTCCTGATCCGCCGGGGGGATACCCTTACCGGGGGCACCCTTGCCGCCACAGCGGCCCGGCTGCTCTTTGGGGCGGGGCTACAGGAGTTTTGGGCCTGCCCGGTGGCGGAGGGGGCGGACGCCGCCGCCTACACCGCCGCCCTGGAGGCCCTGGGGGAGGCGGGGGAGGTGGCGCTGATCGCCATAGAGGACAGCGCCGCCGACACCCTGACGGCGGCGGCTGTTTTTGCCGAGGCCCGGTCCCAGGCACAGCGGGAGACGCTGGTCTTTGCCGGGTGCGCCGGCAACGTCACCACCGCCGCCCAGCTGGCCAAGGGGGTGGACCACCCCCGGGTGGTGCTCTGCCACGGGGCGGCGGTGCCGGCCGGGGAGAGCCAGGGGGCGGCGTTTTGGGGGGCGGTCGCCCTGGCCGCGGCGGTGGCGGTGCTGGAGGATCCGGGCATCTCGCTGACCGGGGCGGAGCTGCCGGGGCTGACCAAGGTTACAGGGGCCACCTACGCCCAGGTGGAGGGGCTGCTGGCGGCGGGGGTTACGCCGCTCTACCCCTCCGGGGCGGGGGTGGAGGCGGTGCGGGTGCTCACCACCAGCACCACCCAGGACGGCAGCCCCAACCGGTCCTTCTCCCCCATCAACTCGGTGCTGATCATCGACTACGTGATGAAGGCGCTGCGGCGGAGCTTGGCGGCACTTTTGAAGGGTGCCCGGAGCAGCAGGCAGACCCTTTCTGCGGTGGCAAGCCAGATTACGGTGCTGCTGGGGGAATTTGCTGACCGGGGGATCATCACCGGGTACCAGACACCCCGGGTTTACTGCCTGGCCGACGCCCCGGAGGTGTGCGTGGCGGAGGTGGCCTTTACGGCGGCCTACCTCATCAACCAGATCCACATCCGGGCACAGATACAGCTTTAAGGGAGGATTTTTATGGCGACTATCACCTTCCCTACGGGGAGCGACATTTCCATCGAGGTAAACGGCCAGCGGCTGGCGGTGGCACAGAGCTACCGGGCCAGGACCAGCAAGGAGAGCCGGTATGTGGAGGCCTTTGGCAGCAGGGAGCCGGTGGGGGCGGTGGACGGCAGGGTAAAGCACCTCATCGAGCTGACCCGGGTAGCCGCTACCGGGGCGGCGCTGCGGGACAGGGTGGATTTTTACAGCCTTACCGACTTTAACGTTGTGGTTGCCAAGCCGGACCGGCGGGTGATCTACTCGGGGTGCCAGTGGTCGGAGATCAGCGAGGCGGCGAGTGCCGGGGACCTGGTGTTTGAGACGGTTACGATTGCTGCCAGCCGGCGGATGGAGGTGGCGGTATGACGCTGTGGGAGCGGGTAGTCGGGGTTTTCCGGCGGCTGCGGGGGACGGCGCGGGAGGGGAAGGCTTCTTTGCGGCCGGGGAAGGGGGTGGAGGCCGGCGGGAGCGAGCTGCCCGGGGGGACGGCGGAGGGGTTGGAGTTGCGGGAGGGGGGCGCCTTTCCGGCTACGGCCCGGGGCGGGGGGAGCGGGGGCGGGGCTTTTCCGGCGGCTGCGGTGGCTGAGGCGGGGGCGGCGGGGCGGTTTCCGGCCTCGGCGGAGGCGCGGGCGGGGATGGGGGCGGCCTTTCCGGCATCGGCGCGGTATGGGAGAGAGGGAGAGCTTCGGTTTCCCGGGGCTGCTTTGGGGGAGGGGTTCCGGGGGGAGTACCCGGGGTGGGCCCGGGGGGAGGGAATAGGCGGGGGAAGGTTTCCGGCGGGGGCGGGGGGCGCGGGGATGGCGGAGGCTTCGGCGGCGGCCGTGCTGGCGGGGCCGATGGAGGACGGGGCCCGGGCCCTTGCCGAGGTGCTGCGGGCGCAGCGGAGAATGTCCCCCACCGTAGGGAGCTACGGGGAAGACGTCCTGTAGCGCCACCCCCGCCGCATCGCGCCGCAGGCCGCAAAAGTTTCGGTCAAGCCTTTTCAAAGGCTTGCGGGTCCAGGGCAGAGCCCTGGGCGCTCCCGCAGGAGCGAAAGGTTCCAGGGCGACTACAAAAACCGTAGGGCTTGTGCGGAAGGGTACGAAGCCTACCGTTTGTTGATTAGGTGCACCGCGTTTATCAGGTGCACTACGGAGGAACAGGGGAACGGCCTCTGCGGA
>JAAWGY010000126.1 GCA_022795575.1 Angelakisella sp.
GCTCCCTCCTTCCGGTTGGCCTGATAAGGTGCCTCCGGCGGATCTGATTCCCTGCGGGGGGATTCCCTCCCTTCGGTCGGGTGGAGCCTCCGGCGGATCTGATTCCCTGCGGGGGAAATGGTGTGGAATAGGCTTGCTGGTTTGTTATTATGGTTGGTTGTGGGGCAGGTACATTTGGGCACTACCGGCCTAAAAGCCTTGCCGCCAAACTGGGCTGTCTATTACGAGACATCCGGCTTTCCCCATACTGTCCACCCCCAAACACCCCTTTCCCTCCAAAATTTTCCCAAAACTGAAATTGCAAATCTCTCCGTTTCGTTGTATCCTATAGATAGCGAAATTTATCATTGGAAAGGCCGGGATGCAACCCATGGAAACCCTCACCGTGATGAGCTTTAACATGAAACGGGACCTGCTGCCCTTTGGCCCCCACGTCTGGCATAAGCGGGCGGGACAGGCGGCAGGGGTTATCCGCCGGATAACACCGGATATTCTGGGCACCCAGGAGCTGACCGAGGGGCCCCTGGGGGATATGGAACGGCTGCTCCCCGAGTACCAGTGGGTGGGAGAGGGCCGGGGCGGCGGCCATAAGGGGGAGTATACGGCCATCTTTTTCCGCAAGGATCGCTTCCAGCTGATGAGCCAGCAGACCTTTTGGCTCTCCCGCACGCCGGAGCAGCCCAGCCGGGATTGGACCACCCCCTTCCCCCGGATCTGTACCTGGTGCGAGCTACAGCCGGTGCAGAGCCCCGAAAAGCCGGTGCGGGTCTACAACACCCACCTGGACCACATCAGCTATTTTGCCCGGGTCCGGGGTTTGCGGGAGATCCTGCGGCATATCTCCGCCCGGTACAAGGAGGCCCCCGGCCCGGTGATCCTGATGGGGGACTTTAACGCCACCCCCACCAGCCGCACCCTCCGGCGATGGATCGCCGCCGATCTGGAGAAAAGCGCCGGGCTGATGCGGGATTGCTATTGGGGGATTCTCCAGCGGGGCGGAGAGGTGGGCCGCAGCTATCACGGCTTTTCCGGCAAGGAAAAGGGGGCCCCTATCGACTATATCTTTACCAGCCGGGACGTGGTGCTGCGGGAGGTGGAGCTCCGCCGGGACCGCTTGGCGGACGGCTTCCCCAGCGACCACTACCCGGTGGTGGCCCAGGTGGAGCTGTAGCCGTTCCGGCAAAGGCACCCGCGCCTTGGGGGCCGCCGGCACCGTCAATCCACCCGCCCGGTATGGCAAGGGCCGCAAGTTTCCCCTCTTTGGTATGTAAACCGGGGGCTTAGGGAAAGGCCCCCGGCGCAGCGCCTCTTATTTGCGGCTCTCGGGCTTCTGCTGCTTCTGGCCCTGCTGGTTCTGATTCTGGTTCTGCTGGTTCTTTTCGTTCTTCTCGTTGGACATGGAAAGATACCTCCTGATTTTTTTGATGGGCGCGGATGTGAGGTAGCCCTCACCCGGCTCGCTGATAGTATAACCCCGCCCCCGGCGCTTATTCCGCCGGAGAGTCCGGATAGGGAAAAATCGGAAAAATTTTTCCGTAAAATCCCTTGCAATCCCGGTAAAAGGGTGTTATAATATCAAGGAAATCGATAATAATTATCGATATTGAATTATCCAAAGAGAAGGAGTGTATGTAAAGATGGCTAAGTTTGTTTGCAGCGTTTGCGGTTATGTTCATGAGGGAGAGTCTGCTCCCGAATTCTGCCCCCAGTGCAAGGCGCCTGCTTCCAAGTTTGTAAAGCAGGTTGATGGCGCTATGGCTTGGGCCGCCGAGCACGTGGTGGGTGTCGCCTCCGGCGCCCCCGAGGAGATCCTGGAGGGCCTGCGGATGAACTTCACCGGCGAGTGCACCGAGGTTGGGATGTACCTGGCGATGGCCCGCGTGGCCCATCGGGAGGGCTACCCCGAAATCGGCCTGTACTGGGAGAAGGCCGCTTATGAGGAAGCCGAGCACGCCGCCAAGTTTGCCGAGCTGCTGGGCGAGGTTGTCACCGACAGCACCAAAAAGAACCTGGAGATGCGGGTAGAGGCGGAGAACGGCGCTACCGCCGGCAAGACCGATCTGGCCAAGAAGGCCAAGGAGCTGGGCCTGGATGCCATCCATGACACCGTCCACGAGATGGCCCGGGACGAGGCCCGGCATGGTAAGGCCTTTGCTGGCCTGCTGGCCCGGTACTTCGGCAAATAAGACAGAGCATTTTGGTCCTTCGGGGAGGGCGGAGCGTTTGCTCCGCCCTCCTTTTTCCAAAGAAGGGCCAGGCGCCATAGTCCCCTCACGCCACCCCAACCCCAACCCCCGCCGCCTCAAAAAAGGGCCGGAACGCCGAGGGAAGGGAAAACCTCCGGACCAGCTCCTCCGGGTGAACCCAAACAACCCCCGCCTCCGGGCAAACCGCCCCGTCGGGAACCAGCGCCAGCCAACCGGTCATCCGCCACTCTATGTGGGTGAAGATGTGCCGGGCCGGCGGCAGCGTGGCAAGGGACCGAGCCATCACCCCCAGAGGGAAAAGCGCGTCCAGCGTTTGCCATTGGTCCAGCCTGCCGGCAAAGCTCACCGGCTCCCACATCCCCGCCAGCAACCCGGTAGCAGGACGGCGGCGCAGCGCCAGCTCCCCGGTGTCCTCCCGGCGGATGATGACGATGGTCCGCTCCTCCTGGCGCCGGGGCTTTTGGGGCGCCTTTACCGGAAGACTCCCCTGGATGCCCAGCTCCCGGGCCCGGCAGATTCCCCCCAAGGGACAGCCGCCGCAAAGCGGCTCCCCGTTGGGCAGGCAGACACAGGCCCCCAATTCCATCAGGGCCTGGTTGAAGTCCCCGGGCCGGCTGGGAAGGATTGCCTGTATCTCCGCCCCTACCGCCGGCTTTAATGCCGGGTCGGCGATGTCCCGGCGGCTGGCGGTAAGACGGGAGACAACCCGCAGCACGTTGCCGTCTACCGCCGGGCGGGCCAGGCCAAAGGCGATGGAGGCGATGGCCCCGGCGGTGTAGTCCCCGATGCCGGGGAGGCTCCGCAGCGCCTCAAAGGAGGCGGGAAGCTCCCCGCCGTACCGCTCTACCACCAGCCGGGCGGCCTTTTGCAGGTTCCGGACCCGGCTGTAGTACCCCAGCCCCTCCCACAGCTTCAGCAGCGCCTCCTCGGGGCAGGCGGCCAGGGCGGGGATGTCCGGCAGGGCCTCCACAAAGCGGAGAAAGTAGGGCTTGGCCGCCTCCACCCGGGTTTGCTGTAGCATGATCTCGCTGACCCACACCCGGTAAGGGGTGGGCTCGCTCCGCCAGGGGAGAACCCGGGCCGAGGCGTCGTACCAGTCCAGCAGCAGCCCCGGGAGCGCCTCCGGCAGGCGGAGGGATTCCCCGGCGGTCACAGCTCCACCCCAAAGAGGCGCTGGAAGTTCCGGGAGAGGATGTCGTCCCGGACCTCCTCCGGCAGGCCCAGGGCAAGGAAGCGGTCCAGCTCCTGCCGGTGGTCCCACATGGGGAAGTCGGTACCAAAGAGGAAGCGGCGGTGGCCCAGCACCTCGATAAGCTGGAGGGCCCGCTCCGGCGGGAGCCGGAACAGGGCGCTGCTGGTGTCAAACCAGACGTTGGGCAGCTCCCGGTAGACCTCCACGTCCTGCCAGTGGTTGTAGCCGCCAAAGTGGGCGGCAATGCAGGTGAGCCGTGGAAAGCGCCCCGCCACCGCCGCCATCCGGGCGGGGGCGGACCAGTCGTAGCGGTCGTCTCCGGTGTGGAAGAGGATGGGGAGCCCCGCCTCGGCGCAGGCCTCGTAGAGGGGGAAGGCGGCGGGATCGTCGATGGAAAACCGCTGAAAATCCGGGTGGAGCTTGACCCCCCGCAGCCCTGTCTCCAGGATGCGGCGGACCTCCCCGGGGATATCCTGGTAATCCGGGTGGAGGGTGGCAAAGCCCAAAAACTCCGGGTGCTCCCCGCAGCAGTCCCGGATAAAGCTGTTGATGGAAACCACCTGGCCGGGGTGGGTGGCGGTGGAGCAGACCAGATATTTTTTGACGCCGATGGCGCTGCCGCTTTCCAGCAGGGCCTGGGGGGAGCCGGGGTGACACATGGGGATGCTGTAAAAGTCGCCGATGGCCCCTACCGCCTTTTGAGCGATTTTGGCGGGGAAGATATGGGCGTGGGCATCGGCAATGAGAAGGGCTTGGGGTTCCATAAAGGCAGTGCACCTCCAGATTCCACAAAAACAGAGTGGGAGTTTTGTTTATTTTACCACAGGCGGGCACCAAAGGACAAGCGGGGGAGGACAGCCGGTTCCGACGGCCTCCTCCCCCGCCTCTCTCCCTTGATGGGGTAACTACGCCACCGTCACCAGGTGCAGCAGCACCTCCACCATCTTGTCCATTGCGGCCACGGGAATGGCCTCAAAGACGCCGTGGAAGCTGAAACCCCCGGTGGAAAGGTTGGGACAGGGCAGGCCCTCGTAGGTCAGCCGGGCCCCGTCGGTGCCGCCCCGGATGGGGAGCTCCATTGGCGTCACCCCCGCCTTGGCCATGGCCTCCCGGGCACGCTCCACCAGCTCCATGTGGTCCCGCAGCGGCTCCAGCATATTAAAGTAGCTGTCGGTGATGGCCACCTCCACCGTTCCCTCCCCGTGGCGGCGGTTCAGCAGCCGGGCGGCGGCGGTCATCATCTCCTTGCGGGCGGCGAACCGCTCCTTGTCGTGGTCCCGGATGATGTAGCTGAGCCTTGCCTCGGTGACGTCCCCCGCCAGGTCGCAGAGGTGGTAGAAGCCCTCCCGCCCCTCGGTATGCTCCGGCGTTTCGGCCTCCGGAAGAAGGGCGGCGTATTCCACCGCGATGGCGGCGGCGTTCTTCATGGCGTCCTTGGCCGAACCGGTGTGGACGCTGAGCCCCCGCACCGTCACCTTGGCCCCGGCGGCATTAAAGTTTTCGTAGTTCAGCTCTCCTAACTCCCCGCCGTCCACCGTGTAGGCCGCGGCGGCCCCGAAGCCGGCGACGTCAAAGTGGTCCGCCCCCTGGCCGATCTCCTCGTCGGGGGTGAAGCCGACGGCGATGGGGCCGTGCTTTTGCTCCGGGTGGGCCACCAGCTCCGCCATGGCGGTGATGATCTCCGCGATGCCGGCCTTGTCGTCGGCGCCCAGCAGGGTGGTGCCGTCAGTGACCACCAGCTCCTGCCCCACATACCGGTCCAGCACCGGGAAGCGGCTCCGCTCCATAACGATGCCCTTCTCCCGGTTCAGGAGGAGGTCTCCCCCCTGATACCGCACCACCTGGGGCTTTACATCCTTGCCGGAGGCGCTGGGGGAGGTGTCCATGTGGGCGATGAGCCCCAGGCAGGGCAGCTTTTCCAGCCCGGGGGAGGCGGGGAGGCGGGCGTAGACATAGCCGAAGTCATCCATCCGGGCCCCCTCCAGCCCCAGCTCGGCCAGCTCCCGGACCAGCTCCCGGCCAAGGGCCTTCTGTTTTTCGGTGCTGGGGGTGGTGCCGGTGTCCTCCGCCGACTGGGTGTCAAAGGCAACATAGCGCAAAAAACGGTCTAAAGCCTTCATGATGCTGTTCTCTCCTTTTCTGTCAAAGGCTGTACCGGCCTGCATCCTTGGGCCGTCGGTACGGCCTCCTATATTATCAGGACGGCCTGCCGTCCTTGGCCTCCACAATCCGCTGCCGGATCTCCTCGCCGATGAGCTTGCCCTCCTCCCGGCTCAGCCCCTTGGTGGGCACCGGCTCCAGCACCCGCAGCTTTACCGCCGCCGAGTGGATCCGCATATTGTGGGCTTCCATCGCCCGGTAGCTGCCGTCGATGACCACCGGCACCACCGGCACACCGGCCTTTAGCGCGGCCCGGAAGCCGCCGTTTTTGAACTCCCCCACGGTATCGCCCCGGCTGCGGGTGCCCTCCGGGAAGATGATGAAGGAGCGGCTCCGCCGGGTCATGTTCCGGGCGGCCTCCCCCAGGGCGGCCACCGACTGGCGGGCGTTGTCCCGGTCGATAAAGACGCAGTCCAGCAGCTCCATCCAGCTGCGGATCAGGGGGATGCGGCGGATCTCCTGCTTGGCGATGAGGGGATGGGGCCGGTCCAGCCAAGCCAGCAGCACGGGGATATCGAAGTAGCTTTGGTGGTTGGGGACGAACACCACCGGCTCGTCGGGGATGTTCTCCAGCCCGGAAACCTCCACGGTGACACCGGCCAGCCGCAGCAGCGATCGGGCCCACCGCTGGATGGTAGGCTCCACAATCCGGTCCCGGGCCTCCAGCTCCCCCGCGGCGTTCAGGCGCTGGGCACGCTTTAGCTTTGGCAGGGCAAGGATCAGGTAGAGCCAGAAGTACGCGAACCATAGAATCGTTTTTATCATGGGGGCTGCCTCCTTTTCCGGGCTGTGTTTTGTTATCGATTATACACGATTTGCAGCCGGATGCCAAGGCTCTAAGAGCCTGTTCGGGATCTCCTGGTGCGCCGGATTGGCAGGGATTCTTACCTCCTGCAAGGCAATAAACCGCAGCCATATTTGCTGTATTGCAAGGCTTTTTAACGCTACGGGGGGGAAGACCTGGCAATGGGCAGACGGAGCGAGCTTGGATAGGCTTTTAGGCCGGTGAACCCAAAATGCGCCCGCCAATTGCATCGGCGGGCTGTTTTGGGGAGAAAGCGGCTACTCCTAACCCCGGCCGCGGTTTGCG
>JAAWGY010000127.1 GCA_022795575.1 Angelakisella sp.
CACGGCCAACCGCCGTAGGCGGCTCTTAGGCCGTGCCTCCCCTGAAAGGGGAGGTGTCGCCCGCAGGCGACGGAGGGGTTCCCCCGCAGGGCCCGCTCCCCCAATAAGCACCAGCCCGCCCCCGCAAACTGTCCCCCCAAAGGGCTGCGAAGCAGCCCCCCACGGCCAACCGCCGAAGGCGGCACTTAGGCCGTGCCTCCCCTGAAAGGGGAGGTGTCCCGCCCGTGGCGGGACGGAGAGGTTGGCCTCCGCAGAGGCCGCTCCTCCGCAGTGCGCCTTTAAGGCAGGGCTCGTACCCTTTGGTACAAGCCCTGCCTGTGTAATAGTCGGCCTGGGGTGTTTCGCTCCTGCGGGAGCGACCAGAGACCCTGTCTCTGGACTCTGCAAGCCTTTGAAAAGGCTTGACCGAAACTTTTAGATGCCGTAACGGTGGACGCTGTGCGCAGATTGGCCGGCAAGCTGCGTGCAACAGCCAGCGGTACGGCTTCTTAGCCCTGCGGGCCGTTCCTTGCTACTCCTTCTTCTCCTCCTCCTGGGCCGCCTGCTCCGGCTGGGGCGGCTGGGCCGCCTGCTGCTGCGGGTACCGCTGGAACCGGGGCTGTGCCCCGCCCGGCGCCGTGGTGTACATCGGCGGCGCCGTCTGCCCCCTGGGCGGCAGACCCCTGGCCTCCCGCCGTTTGGCCGAGGCCTTGCCACAAGCCCGTACCACCAGCACAATGGCCACAATCACCAATACCCAAACCAGCAGGCTGGGCCCCACCCGGGCCAGCCAGATGGCAAAGGCCTGCAACCCGTCCACCATGTCCTTGATGCCGTCCGAAAAGGCGTCCCCCATCCGCTCCCCAAAGGTCTGGGGCTTCTCCTGCACCACCTGGTACTCCACCACCTCCTGGAGGGACAGGTCCAGGAAGGAGTAAGCCACCTGGCTGTCCATCCGCCGCAGGCTGGCGGTAAGGCTTTCGATCTGGTACCGAACGTCGCTAAGAGCCGCCTCCAGGGTGATGATGTCCTCTAACTTCTCCGCCTGGGCCAGGATGGCCAGCAGCCGCTCCTCCTGGATCTGTAGCGTCTTCAGGTGGGCCTGGGAGTCGTAGTAGCTGTCGGTGATGTCCTCCACCCGCTCCGATTGGGAAAGGACGTTGCAGAGCCCCCCCACCGACCGGATCACCCCGTCCAGCTTCTCCGAGGGCACCCGGGCGCTGATGTTGGCGTACCGCTCCTGATACCGCCGGCTGCTGCCGTAGCTGTAGCCGCTCTGGTTCTGGCTCTCGATGTATCCCCCCGCCGCGGCCACCGCCTGCTGGATGCTCAGCAGGGCGTTGTCAAACTCCCGTGTCTCCAGCTCCATGCTGGCCCGGCGGATGATCTTGCGGCTGTCCGGCATCACAAAATCCATCTCTCCGCCGCTTTCGCCATCGGTGTTGGCGACGATCTGGTCGGTTTGGAAGCTTTCCCTGGGGGGGCTGGGCTCCGCCGGCGGTGCCGTGGCTGCCGCGGCGCTGCTGGGCATTGGTGCGGCGTTCCCGCTGCTGCCGCCACAGCCCAGCAGGCAGAGTGCCATGGCCAGGGCGATGGCCACTGCCGCCGCCATCTGGTGGTAAAAGCCTTTACGCATCATCATATGTACCTCCTTATAAGCAAGCTGCACAGGGGGAGGTGTTCCCCCTTTACCTAATCAGTGTCCTTTGGGTGTCGGATTGTTGCAGCGGGCGGAAAATTTTCCGGCAGGACACGTGGTTGGTAACGGTTAATAGAACCTCCTATTGCTGCCGGAGCCACCGGTCAAAGACCGCCAGCCCCTCCCGGGTGATGGCCGGGTCGTTGCAGTAGCCGATGCGCAGGTAGCCCTCCATATCCAGCGCCTTGCCCGGCAGCAGCATCACGCCGGTCTCCCCCTGGAGCCGCCGGCAGAGCTCCTCGCTGCCCATGGGGAGGTCGTACCGCAAAAAGGCGGTGGTACCCCCCTTGGGCTTTACATAGCTTATCCGGGGCTGGGCCGCCACAAACTCCTCCAGCAGCCGCCCCCCCTCCCGGCAGATGGCCAGGTTCCGGGCCGAGATGGCCTCCCTGCTCTCCAGCGCCACCGCTGCCAGCAGGTCGTCCAGCCGCCCCACGCTGATGACGTGGTAGTCCCGCTGGCGGCTCAGCATCCCGTGTAGCCCCGCCGGGCCGGCGATCCATCCCAGCCGCAGCCCCGCCAGGGAGTAGGTTTTGGACATACTGCCGGTGGAGATGCCCCTTTCGTAGAGGTCCGCCACCGATGCGGTGTAGGGCTCCCCCTCGTGGCAAAGCCCCCGGTAAACCTCGTCGCAGAGCAGCCACGCCCCCGCCTCCCTGGCGATGTCCACAATCCCCCGGAGCATGGGCTCCTCCATCACCGAGCCGGTGGGGTTGTTGGGGTTGTTGACGTTGATGAGCTTTACCCGGCCCCCGGCCTCCTTCACCAGCTGCCGCAGGCGGTCCAGGTCCGGCAGCCAGCCGTCCTCCTCCCGCAGCTGTAGGATATCCACCCTTGCCCCGATGGATTCCGGGATGGAGTAGTGCTGCTGGTAGGTGGGCAGCACCGAGATCACCCGGTCCCCCGGCTCCACCAGGGTAAGCATGGCGAGGGCGTTGGCCCCGATGGCCCCGTTGGTGATGGTGATCTGCTCCGGCGGCTGGCTCCGGTACAGCCCGGCGATGGCCCGCCGCAGCCGGGGGCTTCCCTCAATGTCCCCGTAGGTCAGCCGGGTGGCGGCCAGCTCCTCCAGCACCGCCTCCCTCTGGCCGGAAAGCGCCAGCAGCTCCCCCACCGAAAGGGAGCAGACACAGGTTTCTGCTAAATTATAGGTACAGTCGTTTTCGTAGGCGTTCATCCAAATCTCCACGCCAAAATCCCGGATTTTCATCAGTATACCTCCTGCTGTCAAATATCAGAAGCGGTGCCCACCGCCAAAGCGCACAGGTCGCACGGCCTCCCAAAGGGGACGATGGCTATTCCGCCTTCTCCGACCGGAGCACCAGCAGGTACCCCGCCCCAAAGAGCACCAGCAGCGCCAGGATGCCGTAGGTGGAGGAGCCCAGGGTGAGGGCGCAGAAGGACATCATCAGCGGGCCCATAAAGTCGGCGAATTTGCCGAAGATATCGAAGAAGCCAAAGTACTCGTTGGATTCCTCCTTGGGGATCAGCTTGCCGTAGTAGGACCGGGAGAGGGCCTGGATGCCCCCCTGGCAGATTCCCACAGCCACCGCCAGCACCCAAAACTCCCAAACCTTATCCAGCTGGTAGCCAAAGAGGCAGATGGCCATATACATCAGGATAAAGCGCTTGATGAGCCCCAGGGGCCCGTACCTTTTGGAGAGCAGCCCGCTGGCGATGGCGCAGGGGAAGGCCACAAACTGGGTGAGGAGCAGGGCCAGGATCATCTGCACCGTGTCGATGCCCAGCTCGTTGCCGTAGGTGGTTGCCATGGAGATGATGGTGTACACCCCGTCGATGTAGCAGAAGTACCCCAGGATGTAGCAGAAGAGGCGGCGGTCCCGGCGGATCTTCTGGAAGGTGGCCCCCACCTGCCGGAAGATCTGCCGGGAGGTGCCGGGGCGCCCCGGGAGGTAGTGGCGCTGGCGGACGTTCTTCAGCAGGGGGATGGTGAGGAGCAGCCACCAGGCGGCGGTGATCAGAAAGGAGATTCGGAAGCCCCGGGCGCTCATCCCGGTGAGGAACAGGACCACAATACCGGCGATAAAGGGGAGACAGGAGCCGATGTACCCCCAGGCATAGCCGTGGGAGGACACCATATCCATCCGGTCATCGGTGGTGACGTCGGTCAGCATCGAATCGTAGAAGACGTTGCAGGCGGAATACCCCAGCCTTGCCGCCACAAAGATGACCATAAACCAGAGCCAGTGGGTGGTAAAAGCCAGCCCCACCGCCCCCAGGAGGCCCATGGCCCAAAAGCCCACAAACAGCTTCATTTTCATCCCCTGGTAATCGGCCACCGCCCCCAGGATGGGGGAAAGCACCGCCAAAATCAGGACGGCGGCGGCGGTGACAAGGCCCCAAAGGCCGCTGGCGGTGGTGGTTTCCATCCCGGCCTCCTCCACCAAAGTGGCGAAGAAGATGGGGATGGTGGTGGCAACCAGCATGATAAAGGCGGAATTCGCCACATCGTAGAGGATCCAGCTGATCTCGGTGCGGGTGAGGCGGGCTGTTTGCTCCATAGGGCTACCTCCTTTTCTCCGGGGAAGGATCAGATAACTTTATCATACCATTTTTCCCCGGGGGAGGGAAGAGTTGCGGGGAAAAAAGAGGAAAAGTCCCGTTGGAAGGGAAAACCTCTTTAGAAATGTTTGACAAAAATAAAATCCATGGTAAAATAGGAAATAGATATTTTTCCCACAGCTTTTGCGGTCTGTCGGGCGGGTAGTGTTGTTGGAAACTCCCGCCGGCGGCCAAGCTACGGTGGCAGCGGCAGCACCTGCCGTTTCCATAGATTAAACTGCGGGCCGCGGGGCTACTCCATTTTCGGGAGCTGCTTCATGGCGGAAAAACGGATTCTGCCCACGGCGTTCTGTTTTTTCCCGGACACAGCCTTCTGATAGCCCCCGGTACTGAACAAAGGAGGAAGACACCCACCGCTGCGGTTTGCGGTACGGCAGTGTGGAGACCTGCCGCAATGTCCCCGGGATTTCGCCTTCCGGGGGCGAGATGGAGCCTGGCGGAGGCCGCTTCATCAAAGCCGAGTGCCATGGCAAGCTTGAGCCTCAAAGGAATCACCAAGATCTACCCCCACAGCGAGAAGAAAAAGAAGCCCAAGAAGGGCGCGGAGGAAAAGAAGAGCAACCTCCAGATCACCGAGGAAGGCGTTATCGCGGTCCAGAAATTCAGCCTGGACATTGCCGATAAGGAATTCATCGTCCTGGTTGGCCCCTCCGGCTGCGGCAAGTCCACCACCCTGCGGATGGTGGCCGGTCTGGAGGAGATCTCCGGCGGCGAGCTGTACATCGACGGCCAGCTGATGAACAACGTGGAGCCCAAGGACCGTGACATCGCCATGGTCTTCCAGAGCTACGCCCTTTACCCCAACATGACGGTTGCAGAGAACATGGCCTTCCCCCTTAAGCTGAAGAAGATGCCCAAGGACGAGATCGAGGCCCGGGTGAAGGAAGCCGCCCAGATCCTGGACATCACCCAGTACCTGGACCGCAAGCCCAAGGCGCTTTCCGGCGGCCAGCGGCAGCGTGTCGCCATCGGCCGCGCCATCGTCCGGGAGCCCAAGGTGCTGCTGATGGATGAGCCCCTCAGTAACCTGGACGCCAAGCTCCGTAACCAGATGCGCGCCGAGATCATCAAGCTCCGCCAGCGCATCAACACCACCTTTATGTACGTTACCCACGACCAGACCGAGGCCATGACACTGGGCGACCGTATCGTCATTATGAAGGACGGCTTCATCCAGCAGATCGGCACCCCCCAGGAGGTCTACAACCATCCCGCCAACCTCTTCGTGGCCGGCTTTATCGGCACCCCGCAGATGAACTTCTTCCAGGCCAAGCTGACCCTGGATAACGGCGAGTACGTCGTGGAGGTAGGCACCCTGCGGGTGACTCTCTCCGAGGAGAAGCAGGCCGCCCTCAAGGCCAAGAACATCCCCGCCCAGAGCATCACCCTGGGCGTGCGTCCCAGCAACATCGTCCTCAGCAGCGGCGACAACGCCATCGCTGCCAAGGTAGACGTGTCCGAGATGATGGGCAGCGAAATCCACCTCCACGCCAGCGCGGACGGCAAGGACGTGGTCATCGTGGTTCCCACCATGGATATCTCCGGCACCCCCCGGTCCTCCTTCGCCATCGGGGAGAACATCCACTTCACCTTTGGCGGCAACGTCTGCCACATCTTCGATAAGGACGGAAATAACCTGGAGATGTAAGCGCTGCTTGATTTTCGCACCAAGCACCGGCCTTAGAAATCCCCCCGGCGGAAGTTTTCGCCGGGGGGATTTTTCCACAAAATGGAAGGGAGCACCCTTTTTTTGCAGCAAAAAATACAGATTGTAACAAGGTCCCTGTCCAAAGTAACCCGATTGTCACTGAGCTTTAACCGGAAAAGGATGAATTGCCGGCTGCGGCTGGGGTATAATATAGACACACCAAAGGAAAAGAAAAACAAAGGATGCTTCCTCCCCACTCTCCAGGGGACGCCAAATATCTTCGTAAAATTTTAATCTTCTGAAGGGGCCCGAGTCGCAAGACTCGGGCCCCTTTGGTGGTGAAGCTTTTTAGTGGGTGGGACTAAGATGTGCCTGCCGCTACAACCGAACATAGCCACAAATCAGCAAGCCCACCCCAAACCACTCCCCGCCGCCCGGCGGCCCCACAGGCCGAAGGCCGTTCATCCCCCCGCAGGGAATCAGATCCGCCGGAGGCCCCACCCGACCGAAGGGAGGGCATCCCCCCGCAGGGAATAGGATCCGCCGGAGGCACCTTGTCAGGCCAACCGGAAGGAGGGAGCGGACCATCACGCTCCCCCCGCAAGGCCGCTGGAGCCTGCCCCCCCGCAGGGCCAGCCGCCCAACCAAGCATCGAGCAACCCAGCGTTGAGATTGAGGCTGTCACCCAAGCAGAAGAACCGGGCCCAAGCGGTCCAGGC
>JAAWGY010000128.1 GCA_022795575.1 Angelakisella sp.
CGCGGCAGGCTGTTTTGGGGAGAAAGGCCCTACCCCTAACCCCGGCCGCGGTTTGCGCTTCCCCGCCAGCAGGCTACATAACCGCAATAGCCCCCATCCCCACCCAAACGCCGCTGTTCAAAACCGCGGCCTGACGGCCTGATGGGACGGCAGACCTGGCACAGGCCCTGGATTGCCGCAGCCGTCCTGGGGAGTTTCGCTCCTGCGGGAGCGACCAGGGCGCTGCCCTGGACCTGCAAGCCTTTGAAAAGGCTTGACCGAAACTTTTGGCGCCCTTCGGGCCTGGCTTCGGACAGGTGCTGCGCAGTTGCCCCGGCGCAGCACAACACAGGCGGCATCAGACCCTACTGCGCGATCGCCCTGCACAGGCTCTGCGCCACAAACTCATCCACCCGGTCCTCCTCCGCCTTATTCACCTGGTGACGGTATTCCTCTAACTGCCGCTCCTCCAATTTGTCCAGCTTGCTGACCTCCTGGTTCGCCGCCAGTACCACCTTCATCTGCCGCTCAACCTTCTGCTCCGCCGTGGCCAGCCGCTTCCGCAGATCCTCCAGCTGCATCCGGATGTTGTCCAGCTGCGCCGCAATCTTCCGGATCTCGTTGATGGTGGTCCCCTTCTCCTGCTCCTCCCGGCTCTTCTCCGAGAGTGCCCGGAACTCCTCCGTCAGCAGCCCGATCCTCTCCTCAATCACATCCCGTTCGTTCTTCAGCCGCTGTAATGTCCCCAATTCCTCGTCCAACAGCCGCTCCTTGTAATCCCGCATATGGCTCAGCGAAAACTCAAACCTCTTCACCGCCAACCTCCTTGTTGTAATACGACGAGTATATTTTTTAGCAGATTTACATCCCGCTAATTGTCAACAATGTCAACCATTTGGGCAATGGTGTCCTCAAAGATCACCTTGTTCCCAACCTCCTGCTGCAGCAGCTGGTTGATGGCCTCAATGTGCCGGATGGCGTCATCCAGCTCCGGGTTGGTCCCGCTCTTGTATGCCCCGATGGAAAGCAGGTCCCGGTTCTCCTGGTGTACCGACATCATGTGCCGTACCCGCCCCGCCGCCCGCTTGTGCTCCGGCCGGGCAATGGTGGACATCAAACGGCTGATGCTGGCCAGTACGTCAATGGCCGGGTAGTGGTTGGCCATGGCCAGCTTCCGGGATAGAACGATGTGCCCGTCCACAATGCCCCGCACCGTGTCCGAGATGGGCTCGTTGGTGTCGTCCCCCTCCACCAGTACCGTGTAGATGCCGGTAATGGAGCCCTTCTCAAAATTCCCCGAGCGCTCCAGCAGCTTGGGCAGCATGGTGTAGATGGAGGGGGTGTACCCCCGGGCCACCGGCGGCTCCCCGGTGGAAAGGCCGATCTCCCGCTGTGCCATGCAGAACCGGGTCAGCGAGTCCATCATCAGCAACACGTCCTTGCCCTGGTCCCGGAAAAACTCGGCGATGGCGGTGGCCGTCAGCGCGCACTTGGACCGCATCATGGCCGGCTGGTCCGAGGTGGCAACCACCACCACGCTCCGGCTCAGCCCCTCCGGCCCCAGGTCCCGCTCGATGAACTCCACCAGCTCCCGGCCACGCTCCCCCACCAGGGCGATGACGTTGATGTCCGCCTTCACGTTCCGGGCAATCATCCCCATCAGAGTGGATTTGCCCACGCCGCTGCCGGCAAAGATGCCCATACGCTGGCCCTTGCCCATGGTGAGCAGCCCGTCGATGGCCTTAACCCCCAGCTCCATCACCTGGGAAATGGGGGGCCGCTCCATGGGGTTGGAGTGCCCGCCGTTGATGGGGTACATGGCCACCCGGCCGATGGGGGGGCCCCCGTCGATGGGGTTGCCCAACGCGTCGATGGTCCGGCCCACAAGCTCCGGCCCTACCCCGATCTCCAGCTTGCCGCCGGTGTTCACCACCAGGCTCCCCGCCCCGATGCCGTCCGGCTCCTGGTAGGGCATCAGCTGGACGATGCTGCCCCGCAGCCCCACCACCTCCGCCACCACCTTGCGGTTCTCGTCCACCCAAATCTCGCAGACGTCCCCGATGTTGCAGACAAGGCCGGTGGCCTCCACCATCAGCCCCATCACCTTATCGATGCGGCCCTGGTAGGTGTACAGGTCGCTGATCCGGATCATCCGCCGGTAAGCGGAAATATCGATTGCCAGCCTGCCGCTGGCCATAGGCCTCGCCTCCCTTCCGCGCTAAATTCCGCCATTTTTGGGGGATGGGGAAATTTTTACCAAATCTCCCCAAACATGGCATTGGAACCTGCCCTGCGCGCCACCCTGCCAGCAGCGTTATCTGCCGGCGCCCGGGGCCCGCAGAGCAAGCTCCTATTGATTCTCTACCAGATTTTTCAGATTTGTCAGCTGGGTATCCACCGAGGCGTCCAGGATCCCCTCCGGGGTCTGTACCCGGCACCCACCTGGGGGAAGCTCCGCCCCCATAACGTCGGTCCGGGGCAGGTCCGGCCGCCCGGCCAGCTCCTTCTTCAGCTCCTCCACCAGCCCCGGCAGGCGGGAGGACACCTCCACGCTGATCCACTCGGCGTTCTTCACCGAGGCCACCGCCTTCTGCACCAGGGGGCGCATCAGGCTGGCGTCGGACATCACCGCCTCGTCCAGCACCTTCTGCGCAATCTCCAGGGAAAGGCCAAGGAGGCCCTCCTGGTACTGGCGCAAAAAGCTGTCCTGATCCTGGCTCAGCCGCTCCATCAGCTGATCCAGCTCCTTCAGCCGGCCCTCGATGGCAGCCGAACGCTCCGTCAGGGCGTCCTGGTAGGCCTGCTGCCGGGCCTGCTCCCGCAGCCGCCCCGCGTCGGCCTGGGCCTCGGCGATGAGCCGCTCCCGCTCGGTCTTGGCGTTTTGGAGCACCCGCTGGGCCATCTCCTCCGCCTGCTCCTTGGCCTCCCGGGTCATCCGTTCAATCCGCTGCCGGGCGGCTTCCTCCCTGGCCTCCAGCTCCTTCAGCAGCTCCGGGTCCGGGGTAGCCGGGACAGCGGCCTCCGCCGGCTCCTCCCCTTTGGGGGCGGCATCGCCGGCGGCGCCGGCCGGGGGCTGGGGGCTGGTATCCCGGATGTGGTATATCTCGTCGGATGGGATCAGCCTGCCTGACTTTAGCACCTTAGGCAAGGATCTCATCACCCTCTCCTCTGGCGATCACGATTTCGCCGGCCTCCTCAAGCTGCCGGATAATACCGACGATCTTCTGCTGGGCCTCCTCCACGTCCCGCATCCGGATGTTGTGCAGGTACTGGATGTCCTGCTCCACCGTCTCCCGCATACGGGAGGACATATTTTGCAGGATAAGCTGCTTGACGTCCTCGTTGGCGGACTTGAGGGCCACAGCCAGGTCCTTGGTGTCCACCTCCCGGATGAACCGCTGCACCGCCATGCTGTCCAGCCCGGCGATGTCCTCGAAGACGAACATCAGCTTGTGGATCTCGTCGGCCAGGGCGGCGTCCTTCTCGCCCAGCTCGTCGAAGATGAACTTCTCGGTAGCGCGGTCCACCTTGTTCATGATCTCCGCGATGTACGGCACACCGCCAACCTCCACCTGGTCCGAGGTGACGATTGCGGAGAAGCGCTTCTCCAGCGTCATCTCCACCAGCTTGATCATCTCCGGCGACACCCGATCCAGCTCGGCGATCCGCTTGATGACGTCCAGCTGGATGTTCCGGGGCAGCTCGGCGATAATCTGGGCCGCCTGGTCGCTGCGGGCGTAGGAAAGGATGAGGGCGATGGTTTGGGGGTGCTCGTTTTGCAGGATCATCTGGATGTTCTTGCTGTCCGCCTTGCGGATAAACTCAAAGGACTTGCTGCGCAGCGATTTGTTGAGCCGCTCCATAAAGGAGGTGGCCTGCTGCTGGCCAAAGGCCTTTTCCAGCACATCCTTGGCGTAGAGGACGCCGCCCTCGTTGATCACCTTTTGGGTGATGCACAGGCCGTAGAAGTCCTCCACCGTTTCCTGCATTTCCTCCGGGGAGAGGCGCTCCAGCTTGGCAATCTCCAGGGAGAGCTGCTCGATCTCGTCCTCACTGAGGAACTTGTATACCTCGGAGGCGCGCTCCGCCCCCAGGGCGATAACCACAGCCGCCGCCCGTTTTAGCGGAGGGATATTGGTTTTTTTTGATGTGGTTGATGGGGCCGCTTGGGGCGCGGCGGGTGTTGTCGTTTCTGCCATATTACTGCTCCTCCCTCAGCAGAGAGCGCAGCAGCGAAGCCGTGATCTCCGGGTTTTCCTGGGCAAAGCTGCGGATTTCCTCGGTAATGGCGCTCTCCTTGGGATTGGAGTTTGCCAGGGCCTCGCTTTGCAGCATCCGCTTGTGTTCTTCGATCTCCCGCTGGATATCCTCTTCGGTGGCAATCTCCGCCACCTCTTCGTCCTCGTCCTCCTTCTTCTTGCGGCGGCCCAAAAGCAGCGCCACAACAATAATGATGATAAGGATGATGAACAGCAGGGCCAGCCCCAAAATCAGGAGCAGCCGCTGGCGGGAGCTCAGGCCGTCGCCACTGGTGCTGGTGGGGGTGGTCTGGCCCAGGGCCAGGTTGGTAACGCTGATGTTATCCGTGGTGATGTTGACCGCCTTGGAAATCAGCTGAATCAGGGTATCCTCAATTTCTATGTTGAAGTTTTCGTCATTGACGATGACCGCCACAGAGGCCCGCTGAAGAACGGGCTCCCCTTTTTCGATCTGTGTCATTATGTAGCTGACATCGTAATCGATGTTGCGGTAATAGTCGGTGACGCCGGCCTCGCCGTCGCCGTTGTCATTGGGGTAGGTGGGGGGATAGTCGGTGTTGTTCTCCTCCCCCACAATGCCCCCGGCGGCCACGGTGCCGCCCAGGGAGTACCGCTCCTCAAAGTGGTTGGTGACGCCGGTGTTGCCGTTGCCGTTATTCTGGTACTGCTTGCTCTCGGAGAACATCTTGTCGTAATCCAGCACCACGGTTGCCACCGCCGTCACCCCGTCGGTGCCGTAGCGGCTGGCCAGCAGACGCTTGACGTTATCCTCGATCCGCTTGGCGATGAGCTGCTCGTAATCCAGCCGCTGGACGCTGTAGTAGCCGGTGGCGTTGGGGTCATCCAGCCCCGGCATCTCCACGCCGGTGGCGGCATCCACCACCACCACGTCGTCGGCGTTCAGCTTGGGGATGGCGGTAGCGGCCAGGTGCTTGATGGCGCTGACACGCTCCGGGGTAAGCTCATACCCCTGCCGCATCCGCACCGAGACACCGGCGGTGCTGGTCTGCTGGTTGGTCTGGTCCCAAATATAGTTGCTGGTTTCCGGCACGGTAAAGTTGACGACGGCGTCCTCAATACCGGTCTGGCGCAGCAGTGTCTTCTGCATCCGGTCCTGGGCCTCAAAGATAAGGCCGGTACGCTTCTCAAACTCGGTGGCGGTAAAGCCAGAGAGGCTGGAGAAGGTATCATAGCTCAGGGTGGTTTTGGGGTACCCTTTGCTGTTGAGCTGGAATACCAGGTCATCCCACTGGTCCGCCGGGACGATGATCTGCCCCTTCTCGTTGATCTGCGGCTGGACGTTCATCTCCTGGAGGGTGGCATAAACCTGGGTGCTCTCCTCGTTGCTCATACCGGGGAAGATCACCCGGTACCCGCCCTTGGAGATGTTCAGCAGCACCGTCACCAGGACAATAAGCGCCAAAACGCCCCCCGCGGCGGCGAGGAGGAGGTATTTCGTTTTCTTTGCAAGGCCGCTCCAGAATTCCCGGAGCTTATCAATCATACTTTTGAAATCTAACTTCATTCGCCCGTTACCAACTTCATCCTAAATTTCTTGCCGCACACTTTTTCATCCGGGGCCCGGTTCACGGTCGTGGAAGGGGGCACACTGGAGGAAGAAGCCGTACGGGCCTCTTAGATCTGCATCTGCATAATTTCCTTATACGCGCTTACTGCACGGGAGGTAAGCTGAACGGCAGTTTCTACCGCGGTAGCCTCCATGGCGGAATTTATCATCATATTATGCAGGCTACCGATATCCCCCATAGCCAAATCATAGGAATCCGCGGCGGCGGTTTCCTGGGTTTGGCGCAGGGTTTCGATTGCTTCCTGCATAATATTTGCAAAAGAATGGTTTCCTGCCTCCTGCTGCTGGGGGCTATTGTTCCGTTCCACTGCTGATTCCAGTCCTTGGATGGAAGGAAGCGTGCTCAAAGGTACCAGGTACATATGACCAAAACCTCCCTTATACAGACAAACAAAATTACACCCGGTTTCTGTTCCTACACAGGATCTTTCCTTAAAACAGGCTTATCCCCGCAAAAACCGAATACTTCGACATATGGCTAAAGATAATTATACACAACTTCACAGAGCTTGTAAAGGATAAAAACGCAGGATATGCTGGCAATTTTTCGGTCAGAATTTCTTTTTGGCGCTGGGGGCGGGGGGGAATCGGCTTTTGCCTCCTGCCGTCGGCTAACTATATGCTGCGGGGGCGGGGGATATGCAAGGGCTGGGGGAGTAGTCTTACCCCCAGGCCAAGCAGCACCTGCCCAAGGCAATGCCCGAAGGGCGCCAAAAGTTTCGGTCAAGCCTTTTCAAAGGCTTGCAGAGTCCAGAGACAGAGTCTCTGGTCGCTCCCGCAGGAGCGAAACTCCCC
>JAAWGY010000129.1 GCA_022795575.1 Angelakisella sp.
TTGAAAGCCATCAAGGCTTCCTGCGTTTTTGGGGCTTCGGCAGCTGAAAAAGCTCCTCGCCCAGCTGTATGCCGCCAATTCTGATGATTGCTATAGGTTTTCAAAAAAATTGCGTACAGGCATCAGACCGCCGTCCTTCTGATCCCCCACCTTGTCAGCCTGGCCTGGAGGAGCAATGGTAAGCGCCCCATCGAACTGCACCGTGCCAACAGTGCCGTTGACTGGGGCACAGGGCGACAGCATTTAAAAATATTTATGCGAAAATGAAATTGAGGAAAGAAACAATATCCAAAATCGACTTCTAAATATGGGTAAAATGTGATAAAGAAAGTTCTGTCGTCTCTCTTAAAGCCAAAAATATTCCCTTTTTTACCAAATCCTTTGTATTGAAATTTTAAATGCTGTTGCCCTGATTACCATCGCAACCCGACTTGCTTTTTCCACCAAAAAGCTCTATAATAGTCTATGTATACCGCAGCACAGCCTAACGGGAAGGAGCGATGAGGTTGGCAGCAGAAAAAAAAGATCTTCCGGGAGAAGTATTAGATTACGACTCCCTCCTTGCCCATTATCGGGAAAAAGGCATATTGGACGAGCCCGCCGTGCGTCAAACCGCCCAGCGGAGTAAAAAAAGCGTCATCGGAACATTGCTGTCCGATGTTTCCAGCGCCGGCGAAGGAAAATTCAGCCGAAAACGAGGCGGCAAAGCCAGCGCTACCGAAGCGGAGGACGAAACCGTTGTCCCCCTCCGCCCCCAAGAGACAAAAACAAACCAGCCCCGCCGGTCCGCCCGGCGCCAGGCGCAGCCCCGCCCCGCCACAGAGGCCCCGGCAGAAACCCCGGAGGTGCTGGAGCTCTCCGACCTTACCCCCGCCGCCCCCCAGGAGGGCCAGCAGCGCTGGGCAAAGATCCTCAGCCAGCCTGCCCCCGGCGCCAAGGAGGAGCCCCCCAGCCCCGAGCTCGGGGAGGTGCTCCGCCTGGTGGATCCCCCAGCCCCCCCCCAGGACCAGAGGGAGGAGCTGCAAGACGTCCTCCAGTCCCTGGACGCCCGCCAGCCCGCCCCGGAGGAGAAAACGCCCCCCCGGAAAAAACGGTCCGCCAAAGCAGCGGAGCGCCGGAAGGAAAAGCAGCCGGAGGAGCGCTCCCCCAAGGCCCGCCGGGCCCCGGAGCCCCCGCCCCGGGAGGAGCCCAAGCCGGAAGCCCGCCCCCCAGAAAAAAACAGCAGCTATTTCCTCGTCCTGCTGGAGTGGCTCTATATCGAGACCTATTATATCGGGGTGCAGCTCCAGCGGGATTTCCACCTGCTGCGCCGCCGCTGGAAAAAGGTCTCCGACTGGGTGCGCTACAACGTCCCCCGGTGGTTCCAGGAGCAGCACCGGCGCTTTTCGGTGCTCTGCTCCCGCATCTCGGATACCACCCTCTTCCCCTACCGGGAAATCGCCCGCCTTACCGGCCGCCTCTTTGACAGCCTCCGGGAGGAGGACCAGCAGAAGGAGGCCAAAAAGGGAGCTTTGCTCCGCAAGCTGAAGCTCTGCTGGGGCTACCTCACCTCCCTTTCCCGCCCCCTGAACCACATCGCCAACTTTGTTGCCCCCATTGTGGGGATCACCATCCTGGCCGCAACCCTGAATTATGTGTGGGGCCTTAACTACGCCCTCTCGGTGGAGTACGCCGGCCAGCACCTGGGGTATATCTCCCAGGAGAATGTCTTCTACGACGCCCAGCAGCTGGTAATCGACCGGATGATGGGGGAGGAATACCAGCCCCCGGAGGAAAACCAGCCCTATTTCCGCATCGTCATTGCCGATAGCGACAACCTCATGGACCAGGAGACCCTGGCCAACAAGATCATGGCCGTCTCCCTCAACGAGGTAGAGGAGGCCGACGGGGTTTATATCGAGGGGGCCTTCCTGGGGGCGCTGGAAAACGGCAACGAGTTCCTCATCTACCTGGACAGCATCCTGGAAAACTACCGTACCGGCATCGACCATGAGCTGGTGCAGTTTGTCAAGGGGATCAGCGTCCGCCGGGGCATCTACCCCCGGGCCTCGGTGGTGCCCCTTACCCGCATCACCCAGGACATGGAATCGGCCCAAACCCGCATTGTGGAGCACAAGGTGGTGGAGGGCGACACCCTCTCCTCCATCGCCGCCGAGCACAACGTCACCGTGGACCAGCTGCTGGAGCTCAACTCTATGTTGGGGGAGCGGGAGGTGCAGACCAAGGAGGACTCGGAGGAGCCCGACCTTGACACCATCTCCCTGATCCAGGGGGAGCGGCTGACGGTGGCCCGCGTCACCATGGATATGGAGGTAAAGGTCACTCGCCGGGAGGTCTACGAGGAGGACATCCCCTACGACACCACCAGCATCGAGGACAACCGCTACTACAAGGGCTATTCCGTAACCCTTTCCGCCGGCATCAACGGCCGCCAGGAGGTGACAGCCGATGTCACCTACATCGACGGCAAAGAGGTCTCCGAAACCCGCATCGGCACCCCTGTGGTGCTGCGGGAGCCGGTAAACGCCCAGGTGCGGGTTGGCACCATGCCCATCCTTACCTACCTGCCCAACGACGGCACCAGCAGCGATTCCTTTATGTGGCCGGTAAAGGGCGGCAAGGTCAGCGCCGGGCTGTACGGCTATGCCGGCCACACCGGTATGGATATCGCCGCCCCGGCAGGCACCGAGATCCGGGCCTCCAAGGACGGCCAGGTGACATACGCCACCAACTACGCCATCTACCCCTACGGCAAGCGCGTGGATATCAGCCACGGCAACGGCGTCATGACCCGTTACGCCCATTGCAGCGCCGTCTTTGTCACCAGCGGCCAGTACGTCCGCCAGGGGGACCTGATCGCCCTGGTAGGCCGTACCGGCAACGCCAGCGGCAACCACTGCCACTTCGAGATCAAGATCAACGGCGTGGTGATGAACCCCGCAAACTTCATCGGCAACTACTGGCCCGGCTATTAACGGCGTAAAATCCCACTACGATTTCCAACCAGCCAAGACCAGCTGTACAGCGACCGCAAGGGCGCCTGGGGCTCTGGACGGCATTTACCGCGGCCAGGACCACAGGCGCCCTGCGGATTTTTACCGGAAAGAGGCGATGTCCATGTCCCCTGCCATGCGGCGAAAAAACCAGGCCCTTCCCCCGCCGGACTGCGACGCCATCCTTACCGCCGGCTCCTCCGGGGTGCTGGCCCTCTGCGGCGAGGAGGGCTGGCCCTACGCCCTGCCCATCAGCTATGCCTACCACCAGGCGGCGGGGCGGCTCTACTTCCACTGCGCCCTGGAGGGCAGCAAGCTCCGGGCCATCGCCCGGGACTGCCGGGCCTCCTTCTGCGTCATCGGGGAGGACCAGGTGGTTCCGGAGCGCTTTACCACCCACTACCGCAGTGTCATTGCCTACGGGCGGATGCGGACCGTGGAGGACACAGCGGAAAAGCTGGCGGCCATCCGGCTGCTGGCAGAGAAGTACTCCCCCCTTCTCCCGGCGGAGGCCCGGGAGGAGGAGATCCGCCGGGGATGGGACCGCCTTTGCGTTTTGGCCATGGACCTGACCGAGATCACCGGAAAGGAGGCCATCGAGCTGGCACGGGCCCGGCAGGCCGGGGCCACCGAGCAGGAGGCGACGGCGGCAGGCGGGGAGCAGGCCGCCCAAGCCCGCAGGGCCCGGAGCATCCGCCTGCTGGAGGCGGAGGGCATCCCCTGTATCCGGCACCTGCCCTGCATCGAGGCGGAGGACACCGCCCGGCTGCGGAACCGGGAGGAGATTGTGCGGCGGGCGGGGTGCCTCTTTTTAACCTGCCTTTGCATCTGGAGCCTTGCCGAGGAGGCCGGCGGCATCGAAAAGGCCACCCGGGAGATGCGGGAGGAGTGCGGCGAGTACTACCGCCGGATTGCGGAGAGCTGGGGGCTGCTAAGGGACCTTTCCGGCGAGGAGCTGGCCCTGCTGGACGGCCGGGCGGACAGGCGGCGGATCAACGCCCTGAGCTGGCGGTTTGAGGCCTTCCGGGTGCTGGCCTGGGCCCTGACGATGGGGCCGGCGCTGGACCTCCCCCGGGAGCAGTTCGACTGGCCCATGGAGGAGTTCTTCCCCAACCTGGAGCCGGACGCCCTTGAAAAATTCCGGCAACGGGCGGTGCGCCGTTCGCCGGGGGAGCTGCTGGACCAGGCCGACCTGATCTACCGCGTCCGCTGGGCCCTGGTAGAGGCGGGGCTCCACCAGCAGGAACCCCCGGCGGGGCTGGACGGCGACGTGGCCATGGAGCGCCATATCGCCCTTAACTGGCTGATCGGCTACGGCGGCGAGGACTGGGACAGCATCCGGATCGACACCTGACAGGGAGGACCGGCACGGTATGGCAGAGGGAGGAGGCGGGCGTTCCCCGGGCCGGGTGCTTGGGGCGCCAGCAGGCAGACCGCACCGGCCCCATGCCGCCGGGGAAGCGGCGGGGCCGCACAAGGGAGGGTAACGAATATGGCGTTGATGACAGGCTGGAGCAAGGTTAGCGGGGCGGCAAAGCTGCTCCTGGTGGGGATGATTATCGGCATTGCCCTTTCGGGGCTGGTTGCGCTGTCCGTTGGGGGGAGGTCCCCGGACAAGGAGATTATCGACATCACCACCGCCGACCCGGAGGAGGGCAAGCTCCGGGAGCAGGAGGTGACGATTGAGTACATCGACAAAAAGCTGCAAAACATCGCCGAGCTTTCCACCGCGGAGATGATCTACAGCAGCCTTTACACCGTCACCGAGGGCAAGATCCCCTTCCTGACGCAGAAGGGCTTTTCCATGGTCTACACCGCAACGGTGCGGGCGGGGATTGACATCTCCGGGATGGCGGTGGCGGTGGACGACAAGCGGGTCATCGTCACCCTGCCAAAGGCGGAGATCCTGATGCTGAAGGTGGATCCGGAATCCATCCAATTTTACGACGAAAAGCACGCCCTCTTTAACTGGGACAAAAAGACCGATGTCACCTCCGCCATCGCCATTGCGGAAAGCGACACCCGGGAAAAGGCAGACACCGACGGTCTTTTGGAGCAGGCCTCCCAGCGGGCGGCGTACATCGTGGAGGGCCTCCTGGAGGGCGCGGTGGGGGACCGGGCGGTGGTGATTAAGCAGCAGTAAGAGCCTATTCAAGATCTCCCAGCACGCCGCCTTGACGGGTATTTTTTCGTCCCGCTGCGTTAAAAAACCTTGTAATACAACAAGTATTCCGGCGGTTTTTTGCCTTGCGGGGCAAAAAAATCCCCGCCAATTCGGCGCACCGGGAGATCTTGAATAGGCTCTAAGAATCGGGGCTTTTGACCCCAAACGGGAGGTGCGGCTATGCCGATCCAAAAACAGAAGCTCCCCCTGCTCCAAAAGCTCTTTTTGGCAGAAACCGACGAGGACCACGGCCTTACCCTATCGGAGATTGCCCAAGAGCTGGCGCGCCAGGGGGTAACGGCGGAGCGGAAGAGCCTGTACGACGACATCGACACGCTGCGGGAATGCGGGATGGACATCATCCGCAGCCGCAGGGACGGGCACACCTGCTACTTCATCGGGGAGCGGGACTTCCAGCTGCCGGAGCTGAAGCTGCTGGTGGATGCTGTACAGGCCTCCCGGTTTATCACCCGGAACAAAAGCGAGCAGCTGATCCGCAAGCTGGAGCAGCTCACCAGCCGGCATTTGGCGAAGCAGCTCCAGCGGTCGGTATATGTTTACGGGCGGGTAAAGACCACCAACGAGCGGATCTACCTTAACGTGGACACCATCCACAACGCCATTGCACAACAGCGGAAGGTTGCCTTCCGGTACTTCCGGTACGGGCTGGACCGGAAGAAGCAGCTGCGCAACGGGGGGCGGGATTACCTTGTCAGTCCTTATGCGCTTACCTGGGGGGAGGACAACTACTACCTTATCGGCCACTATCCCAAGTACGGTATTACCAACTTCCGGGTGGACCGGATGGAGCACATCCGGGTGCTGGAGGAGGCGGCGCTGCCTGCCAAAAAGGCGGGTGGGGGGCATGAACTGGATCTTTCCCAATACAGTGTACGGACCTTTGGGATGTACAACGGGCCGTTGCGGGACCTTACCATCCGCTTCCAGAACAATTTGTGCGAGGTGGTGCTGGACCGGTTTGGGGATTCGGTTTTTTTGCGGGACTGCGGGGATGGTACTTTTACGGCGGATATCCGGGTAAAGGTGAGTCCTATTTTCTTTGGGTGGCTGATGAATTTTGGCACGCAGGCGAAGATCGTTTCGCCTGCGGATGTTGCGCGGCAGTATGCGGAGGCCGCCCGGCAGGTGGCGGCGTTATACGACGGGGAGTAAGGGCGATAGCCTGTCCCACGGGTTGTGCCCGCCCGGGCTACCGGGCCGCAGGTCCAGGGCCGCGCAGGCCCTGGTCGCCCGCCGCAGCGGGCGAAACGCCCCAGGTTGACTATGATAATGGCAGGGCTTGTGTTTTTGGCACAGGCCCTGCCGTTTTGTTGTAGGCCGTCAGGCCGCGGTTTTGGGCAGCTGCTTTTGGGTGGGGATGGGGGCTATGG
>JAAWGY010000130.1 GCA_022795575.1 Angelakisella sp.
TCTTGAAATACACACAGTATTCCTGCGCTTTTTTGGCATCGGCAGTCAAAAAATTTGCTCGCCAATCTGCGCACTTCAGCTATTGGTACAGCTTCTTATCAGTAAAGGTCAGCACAATGGGGAATTTGTAGGTGTTACCGTCACTAAGGGCAATGGCCATAACATCCTCGATGGAAGTACCAACGTCCTTGGCGGTATAGCGGGGGGTAGCGGGGCCAATCCAAAGGTTGCCCAGCTCGGCATAGCCCGTCAGCAATCCTTTCTCAAAGGTAACGGAGATGACATCATAATCGCTGGTATAGCCTGTACCATGGATCTGTTCCCCTGTTTGATTAACCGATATCGTCAATGTGCAAAATCATAATTTCCCGGCAACATTGAACGGGCTAGGTCGTGGATTCTCTCACATGAAAATTCAACCTCTGCATGGTCAAGTCTATCTTCATCTTTAATTCCTAACTTATTTTTAAGAATGTCACAATCATCAAAAAAATATGGGTCACGCATTTTACTTTACCTCTTTTACTTTGTATTTCTGGTAAAGTGCCTTTCTTATATCTTCACTTGTGATTTCTCCCCGTTTCTCTTTCTCGACAAGTTCCAGAAATTCATCAGACGGTTTAATACCGTCTACCTGTACTATACCGATTGCATAATCCCACGCTTTACAATTATCCATATCATAATTCCTTTCTGTCTGCCAGACTTTCCATCCTTTTCTCATTACATTATATATTATAGCATAATGTACATACATTGTCAATTTTTTGTCATTAGTTTTTACTATTAAAACAAGAGAGGTAAACCCTCTCTTGTCCTCACTGTACATATTCATCTGTCTGTTTTTTCCTTTTGTGTACGGCTTCTGTTTTCAACTTTTCCCGTAGAACTGTCGGACTTTTCTTTTTCTATCTTTCCTTTCCAGTCACTCATTGTATCGCCTTTTTCTTCCGTCTTTTTTTCAGATTCCTTTTCCATTGCTTCAAGCCTGATCGCTGAATTTTCTACGGCTTGCATCAAACTGTGTTGACGTCCTATATTTGTAACATCTATAGCATTAAGGCATTTATTTAACCACGGCATTTTTTCTACTTCCCTGTTTTCTGCCATGTTCTTTCCATTCCCTCTATGCTGTTGCCATAATATGTCTTAACCGGGGAACTTGGGAAAGTATGTCTTCTTCATCATCATCTTCTGTAAAGACGCATGACGACGCACACTTCACAAACCAATCACTCTTGATAAGTCCTATGATAATAGACCACATATTACCGTAATCATTCTCTCGTCCCATATCTTCAAACACAAGAACATCATTTTCAGAGACACACTTCAAGCCCCTCTCTGAAAAATTCTTTTTAAGGGTAAAATAAACGTCCTGACGTTCAATCCCATTTTTTTCATCAAATTATCATCAAATGAAAATCTCACTTGCAGTCTTTCCATAAGCTAACCACCTTTCTATGTTCTCTTTACACTATTTATTATACCATTTTGTACATACATTGTCAATTTTTTTGGTTTTATTTTATATTCCTTCGCTGTACAGTCTCCCCCGGAACGTACTTGTTATCAACCTTGATCGCAGGAGCATCCTCCCCAATCACCTTTACAACACATTCGTCCCAGTGGTTGCCATCCTCGGAGGTGGCGCGGATTCTGCCCTCGCCTATAGAAACACCGGTAACATTGCCGTCCTCATCCACAATGGCAACATCTTCATAGTAGCTGGTCCAGATGATGGTCTTGTTGGTGGCGTTGGCGGGAGTGATTTCGGCAGTCAGTTTTTTCGTGTCTCCCACCCGGACGGTGGCGTTGTAGGGGATTTTGACACTCTGCACCGGCACTCCTTCGTACTGGCTCTCGTCCACCACGTTAACCACGCAGGAGGCCGAGACGGCGGCGTTATCCTTGCCGGCGGCGGTGACGGTGGCCTTGCCCACCTTAACGGCGGTAAGGACCCCCTTGTCGTCCACCGTAACGACTTCGGTGTCGCTGCTGGTCCAGGTAATTTCCCAGCCGGTGTTGGGGGTAAGGGTGGGCACCAGCACAAAGCTTTTGCCCGGCAGGATGTTAATCGAGGTATGGCTTAGGGTAATGCCGGAATCCACCGCGTCGGTGGTGTCGGCAGCCAGGGCCCCTACATTCAGCGTCAACAGCATGGTCAGCGCCAGAATCAGGGATAGTACCTTTTTCATTGCGTTCTGTTCCTCCTCATATATGGTAATCTTTTCTTTACCTGCGGCCTGGTGGCCGGGGGCCCGGAGGTCGGATGGGCCCCCGCCATAGCGTCCGCAAGGCGGCAAAAAAGCAGGGCCGGTACGGAAAATAAACCATACACAGCCCCGCAACAGGTACAACACAGGTCATTTTTCCCGTTGCCCCCCCAGCCGGACGGCCGGTATTTCACCTTGTTTTTGGATGGGCAAACGGGTATAATGATAGTTGCAATGTGCGGCAAAAGAGCCGTTGTGTATGGAGCCTCGATCTCCGTAGACAGGGGGCGGGGTGCGCCAACACCTCGCTCCTGCTTGCACTGCGCTTTTGCGCCTTGTCCACCATTATACACGACATTTCAGGAAAAAACAACCGCTTAACACCGTTTTCCCTCAAAAGTTCCATCAAAAAACCGCCCGCCGTTGGGGATTCCTCCAACAGCGGGCGGCTTTTTGTTTGGGAAAGGCTGTATTGACAGCGGGTTATTCCGGGCTGGCCGGGGGTTCGGGGGCGGGGGAATCCTTTTTGCCCATACCGCTGACAAAGCCGCTCACCCGGTCGATGACGTCGGGAACCATCCCCACTACCCGGTCGGCGGTGGAGGTGTAGCTTTGGATCTGTAGCACCTTGACGCTGCCCCCCTGGATCACCAGCATTGCCACCGGCGTAATGGAGACGCCGCCCCCCGCGCCGCCGCCAAAAAGCTCCTTTTGGGTGGCGGGGAGGTCGCTCCCGCCGGTGCCAAAGCCAAAGGACACCTTGGATACCGGCAGGATGGTGGTCCCGTCCGGGGTGGTGATGGCCTTGCCGATGACCGCGTTGGAATCGATGAGGGCCTGGAGGTTTTTCATCGAGCTGTCGGTGAGCTCGCTGATGGGCTTTACCGCCATAGCTTTATTACACCGCCTTTTCTTTGTTGTCGTCCTCCCTTTGCCGGGAAAGGAGAAGCGTTTTCGCCCCGTTCCACAGGAGGATCAGGCCCCCGGCAAGCAGGGTGGAGGGGCGAAGCTCCACCGTCACCTCGGCGTCCGCCGCGTCCCGGCCGGAGAGAAAGTCCGGCAGGACGTTGAGGACGAATTCCTTCATCCGCACAAAGCCCCGGATCCCGCTGGCGGCGGAATACCCCAGGGCGTAGGCCCGCCCGCAGGCAATCCCCACCTGGTCCGCCTCCTCCCCGGATACCACCAGGGCGATGCGGCAGCGGGAGATGGTGGCGCGCCCCAGGATGTAGCCGCAGCTTTGGGAGAGGGTGGGGAGCAGGTCGTTGACCAGCTGTAGCAGCTCCAGCGCCTGCTCTGCCGGGCCCTTTTTGGGCGGGGGCGGGGCGGGTGGCCCAGAGGGCTGCTTTTGCTTTTTTGCCTTTTTGGGGCGCTTTTTGCGTTTGGGCTTTTTCTCCCGGGGCGGGGCCGGCAGCACCCGGAGGGGGAAGAGCCAGAGCAGCCGCAGCGTCAGCCGCAGCTCCTCCTGCCGCCAGACAAACTCGGCCCCCACCGGGGCAAAGAGGAGGAGGGCCAACAGCGCCAGCAGCGCCAGGACGATGTAAGCCACCCTACCAACCCCTCCCCGCTGTACAGGTCCGATGCCCCGCTATGCCGGAGTATCCGCCTTTTGCCTCTGCCCGCGCCGGCAAGCCGCTGCTAAAACTCCGCGGAGCCGGTGGTGCGGGGGAAGGGCAGAACGTCCCGGATGTTGCTAACACCGGTGATGTACATGATCAGCCGCTCGAAGCCCAGGCCGAAGCCGGCGTGGCGGGTGCCGCCGAACCGCCGCAGGTCCAGGTACCACCAGTAGTCCTCCTCCCGCAGGCCCAGCTCCCGGATGCGGGCCAGCAGCATATCCAGCCGCTCCTCGCGCTGGCTGCCGCCGATGATCTCCCCCACCCCGGGCACCAGCAGGTCCACCGCGGCCACCGTCTTGTTGTCGTCGTTCATCCGCATATAGAAGGCCTTGATCTCCTTGGGGTAATCGGTGACGAAGACCGGCTTTTGGAACACCTCCTCGGTGAGGTAGCGCTCGTGTTCGGTCTGGAGGTCGCAGCCCCAGTAGACCGGGTACTCGAAGCGGTCCTTTACCTTCTCCAGCCGCTCCACCGCCTCGGTGTAGGTGACGCGGGCAAAATCGGAGGTGACGATGTTCTCCAGCCGGTCCAGGAGGCCCTTGTCGTAAAAGCTGTTGAAGAACCGGAGCTCGGCGGGGCAGTTTTCCATCACGTACCGCAGCACGTACTTGATCATATCCGAGGCCAGGCGCATATCGTCCTCCAGGTCGGCGAAGGCGATCTCCGGCTCGATCATCCAAAACTCGGCGGCGTGGCGGGGGGTGTTGGAGCGCTCGGCCCGGAAGGTGGGGCCGAAGGTATACACCTTGGAGAAGGCCATGGCCATGCACTCCGCCTCCAGCTGGCCGGAGACGGTGAGGTTGGCCGGTTTGCCGAAGAAGTCCTGGCTGTAATCCACCTTGCCGTCGGGGGTGCGGGGGGGATCCTCCACCTTTAGGTTGGTGAGGTGGAACATCTCCCCGGCGCCCTCGCAGTCGCTGCAGGTGATGATAGGGGTATGGGCATAGACAAACCCCCGGTCGTTGAAAAACTTATGGATGGCGTAGGCGGCCACCGACCGCACCCGGAAGACGGCGCTGTAGGTATTGGCCCGGGGGCGCAGGTGCTGGATGGTGCGCAGGTACTCCAGGGTATGCTTTTTCTTCTGGAGGGGGTATTCCGGGGAGGAGGCGCCCTCCACCTCGATGGCGGAGGCGTGGACCTCAAAGGGCTGCTTGGCGTTGGGGGTGAGGAGGACATGGCCCTTTACCGTCAGGGCGGCGCCCACATTCTGGCGGGCGATCTCATCGTAGTTTTGGACTACGGAGGGTTCAAAGACCACCTGGAGGTTTTGGAAGGAGGTACCGTCGTTTAGCTCGATAAAGCCCAGGGTTTTGCTTTGGCGGATGGTTTTTACCCAGCCGCAGACCGTTACCTCGGAATCGATGTAATCGGTGGCGGCGGAAAAAAGCGCTTTGATCTCGGTTCTCTGCATAAATGGACCTTCTTTCCTTGGTTAAAAGAATGGGGGCGGGGCCTTCTGATATGCTACATTATAATATAGTTTGGGCTGTTTTGCAACGGGGGGAAGGGGGCTGTCAGCGGTCCTCCTGGGTTAGCTCCGTTTCCACCAGGTACCGGGGGCGGGCCTTGGTTTCCAGGTAGATCTTGCCCAGGTACTCCCCGATCACCCCCAGCCCCAGCAGCTGTAGGCCTGCCGCCCCCCACACCGAGGCCACGATCACCGCCGCTGCCGTCACCTGCCGGCCCAGCAGCCAGAGGGCCAGCAGCACTGCCAGCCACAGGCACCCCCCGGCAAAGAGCACCGCACCCGCCAGGGCCATCACCCGGATGGGACGCACCGAAAGGGAGGTGATGCCGTCCACGGCAAAGTTGAGCATCTTGGTCAGGGGGTACTTGGATTCCCCGGCGAACCGCTCCCCCCGGCGGTACTCCACCGTTGCCGTCCGGTACCCCACCATGGGCACCAGTCCCCGCAAAAACAGGTTCACCTCCCGGAACTGGCTCAGGCCCTCCAGCGCCCGGCGGCTCATCAGGCGGTAATCGGCATGGTTATACACCGTCTCTGCCCCCATGGCGTTCATCAGGCGGTAAAAAGCCAGGGCTGTTCCCCGCTTAAAGGCGGTATCCGTTTCCCGGCTGCTCCGCACCCCGTACACCACGTCGCAGCCCTCCCGGTACTTTTCCAGCATTCCGTCGATGGCGTCGATATCGTCCTGGAGATCCGCGTCCATCGAAACGGTAAGGTCGCACCGCTCCTTTGCTGCCATCAGGCCTGCCAGCAGGGCGTTTTGGTGGCCTCGGTTTCGGGCCAGTTTCAGCCCCTCTACCAGGGGGTTGCTTTGGTGGTACTCCCGGATCATCTCCCAGGTGCGGTCCCGGCTGCCGTCATCCACCAGCAGCATTCGGCTTCCTGGGGCGATGCGGTTTGCTTCGCTCAACTGGTGGAGCTTTTGGGTGAGTCTCGCTACCGTTTCCGGCAGCACCTCCTCCTCGTTATAGCAGGGTACCACGATGTACAGCTTGTCCCCTTGTTCCAGTGGGACCGCCTCCCTTCCTTACATATCCCTTTCTTTCCATGGGTGGGGGGGTTGTTTGTTGTTCTGTTGCTACGTTTCGTTGTGGGGGATAGGCTGGTGGTTTTTTGGTGGCCTTTCTTGGGCTGGTGGGTAACTGAAGATGTATATTCCTTGACCGCCTGCCCGGCGGGGGGTCACTTTCTGGTTCGCCAGAAAGTAACCAAAGAGCGACCAGGGCTACGCCCTGGA
>JAAWGY010000131.1 GCA_022795575.1 Angelakisella sp.
TTGAAAGCCATCAAGGCTTCCTGCGTTTTTGGGGCTTCGGCAGCTGAAAAAGCTCCTCGCCCAGCTGTATGCCGCCAATTCTGATGATTGCTATAGGGGAGGAAAGGAGGGGGAGCCCGTGGCGGAAAATAAGTTCCAAACCCCGGAATCGGCGGCCCGGTGCCTGCCCATGAGCCTTTTGCAGGGGGTGCTGGGAGGGAAGTGGAAGCTGCTGATTTTGTGGTACGTGTCCTTTTACAAGGTCCAGCGGTTCGGGGAGCTCTGCCGGCGGCTGCCGGGGATCACCCAATCTACCCTCACCAAGCAGCTGCGGGAGCTGGAGGGGGACGGCCTGCTGCACCGGGAGGTTTACCCGGAGGTGCCGCCCCGGGTGGAGTACACCCTGACCCCCCTGGGGGAGAGCTTCGCCCCCCTGCTGGAGGGGATGGTGGACTGGAGCGCGGGACACCTCTGCCCGCCGGGCTACCAAAACCCCTACCGGAGGGACGGCGGCGATACCTCCCCCCAATGACATCGCTGCCGGGCTGCTTTTGCGGCTGCTCCAGGCGGGCCGTTGGGGCCCAAAAGACGCGTGTTCCCCCGCCCCGGATACTTGTAATCCCGCGCCGCAGGTGGTATAATATGGCTGTCAGCATCCCCGCGGAAGGCGGGAGAACAAAGCGATAAAAAGGAGAGGTTCACCATGCCGCTTGTTACCACAACCGAGATGTTCAAAAAGGCCTACAACGGGGGCTACGCCATCGGCGCCTTCAACGTGAACAACATGGAGATTGTCCAGGGCATCACCGAGGCCGCAAAGGAGGTCAACGCCCCCCTGATCCTCCAGGTGTCCAAGGGCGCCCGCGCCTACGCCAACCATACCTATCTCGTCAAGCTGGTGGAGGCCGCCATCCAGGAGACCGGCCTGCCCATCGCCCTGCACCTGGACCACGGCGATTGCTTCGAGACCTGCAAGAGCTGCATTGACGGCGGCTTTACCTCGGTGATGATCGACGCCTCCAGCAAGCCCTTTGAAGAGAACATCGAGATCACCAAAAAGGTGGTGGAGTACGCCCACGCCCACGGCGTTGTGGTAGAGGCGGAGCTGGGCAGCCTGGCCGGCGTGGAGGACGAGGTCCAGGTTTCTGCCGAGGATTCCTCCTACACCCGCCCCGAGGAGGTGGAGGAGTTCGTCAACCGCACCGGCTGCGACTCCCTGGCCATCGCCATCGGCACCAGCCACGGGGCCTATAAGTTTACCGCCGCCCAGTGCACCCGCAACGAAAAGGGCGAGCTGGTCCCGCCTCCCCTGCGCTTTGATATCCTTGACGACATCGTAAAGCGCCTGCCCGGCTTCCCCATCGTTCTCCACGGTTCCTCCTCGGTGCCCCAGGAGTTTGTCAAGATGATTAACGCCAACGGCGGCAAAATGCCCGACGCCGTGGGCATCCCGGAGGAGCAGCTCCGCCAGGCCGCCCGCAGCGCCGTCTGCAAGATCAACATCGATTCCGACCTGCGCCTGGCCATGACCGGCACCCTCCGCCAGTTCTTCTGTGAGCATCCCGACAAGTTCGATCCCCGGGAGTACCTGAAGCCCGCCCGTGCCGCCATCAAGGAGATGGTCAAGCACAAGATGATCGACGTCCTGGGCTGCGACGGCAAGGCCTGATTGTCCCCCCTTGTATGAACGGCAAAACCCCCGGCGGTACTGACTGGACCGCCGGGGGTTTTTTCACGTTTGGTTTTGGTTACGGAGCCAACAGGCCGCGGCACCGCTGGGCCAGGGCCTCCCAAGCCTCGCCCTCCCTGCCGTTCTCGGTCAGGTATGGGAGGAGCTGCTCCAGGGCGGAGCGGTCCTCCGCCGTCAGCGCTGTTCTGGCGGCGTGGCGGAGGAGGTCCTCCAGCATCGCCGGGCCCTCCTCCATGGCGGAAAGACCGGGCAGCGGCTGCTCCTCCAGCAGGGCGGTGGTCAGCTCCCGGGCGGCGGTCCATTCCTCTGTGGTCAGCTCCTCCCGGGCCAGCAGCTCCGGCAGGCCGCCCCTTTGGGCGCAGAGCCGGGTGGAGTAGTTGCTGAGGACGGTGTTGCGCCACCCCTCCCGCAGCAGCCAGTCCCGGACCTCCTGGGAATCCGCCGGCAGCTCGTGGACCAGGAAGATGCGGCCCCAGCCGTGCACCAGCTTGGCCAGCCGGAACAGCTGGGCGGCGCCGTCCTCCCAGCCCCGGATGACATAGAGGCAGAAGAGGGTGAATTCGTCGCAGAGGGCCAGGGTGGAGATGACCCGGCGAAGCTCCGCCTCCTCCTCCGGCGTGCCGTGGAGCATCTCCAGCAGGCTGAGGCCCAGCTTGACGCACTCGGGGCGGCGGCTCTCCCGGATGATGTGGCCGGCAAAGCGGTAGAGCATCCCGGGGTCCAGCTCCTCCCGGTGGCCGGCAATCCAGCCCTGCAAGCCGTCGATGAGGGAGAGCATCCGGGGGCCCTTCACGGCGTCGTCAAAGTAGCTGTTCAGCCGCTCCTCCGATTGGAGGTACCCTGCGGAGATCAGCGCCAGGATCTCGTGGAGGGCCGGGTCGTCCTTGGTCTCGATGTGGGTGTGGTACATGGTAATGCCGTCCCGGGCTCCCGCCGCAAAGCGGATTCCGCCCTGCTCCGGGCCGGGGCAGCTTAGGGAAAAGCTGTCGTCCAGGCCCTCCGGCCCGGCGGCATCGGCAATCTGCCGGTAGCAGGAGAGGGGCTCCGTCCCCTCCGGCCCGGCCCCGGCGGGAACAGGCTGCGGGAAGGACGGGGCGGCTGCCTGGGGGGAGGGGGCATCAGGGGGAACGGCGGCCCGGGGCTCCGGCGCTGCCTGGGCCGGCGGGGCGGCGGGGACGCTCCCCGGGGCCAGATATCCGCCGGCGGGGGCCGGCTGGCCCGGGCGCTGCTGGGCGGCAAGCTCTTTGCTCCGCAGAATCAGCGACTCTGTCACCTGGCTCAGCACCTCCCCGTACGCCCGGTTTTTGGCCGGGACCGAAAGGTAGAGCACCACCCCGACAAGATACAGGCAGGTGGCCACCGCCGTCCATAGGGTGACATGAAACAGGGGGTGAAAATCCCCCCCTGCGGCCAGGGCAGGGAACCAGCTGCGGAACAGCTCCAGGGCGATGGAGGCGGCCGGCAGCAGCAGGGCCAGGGAGAACCTCCAGCCGCCCCGCCACACTGCCAGGGCAAAGATGCCGGGGATCACCAGCCCCATCAGGCCGCCGATGACGATCACGGCATGGCTGGCGTAATTCCAGGCGGGAATGGCGGTAAGGAGCTTGGACAGGGCAAACAGGGCCATCATCCCCCACAGCAGCGCTTTTTTGCGGCCGCGGAAGGCCTCCAGCCCGGGGTGGGCCTCATAGGCCCGGCGGTAGGCTTCCATCATCTCTTCCCGAAAGTCCACAGGGACACCTCCTGACAGTAATATAACGGCTGCCTTTAGTATAGCAAAAAGGGCCGGTGGATGCAATTGGTCAGGGGGAAAAAGCTGATTTCGGAGCAGGCCCTGCCCTGCCCCTGCCCCCCGGGCCGTCCCTCCCGTCCCCCGCCGCCAAAAAATTCGCATTGCAGCGCTCCTCTTCCGGCGGCGGCTTTACATTTGGGAAAAAATAGGATACAATAGGACAGCACGATAACGATTCCGGACAGCGCCACCGCAGACAGAAGGGCAGCGTCCGATATAAAGGGGTATTTTGCTATGCCGATGCTGGAATTGGAAGAACTGAAGCTGCGCCTCACCGCCCTGGAGCCCCAGCTCCGGGAGCTGCGCCAGGCGCTGGACATCGACCGGCTGGAGGTGGAGAGCCAGGAGCTGGACCAGCGCACCGCCGAGCCGGGCTTTTGGGATAACGCCGAGGCCTCCCAGAAGATCCTCCAGCGGGCGGGGGCGGTAAAGGGCCGCATCGAAAGCTACCGCCGCCTCACCGCCCTTTACGACGACACCCTCACCCTGGTGGAGCTGGGGATGGGGGAGAAGGACGACTCGGTCTACGAGGAGGCCCTGGCCGATACCGACACCCTCCAGCGGGAGATGGAGGCCATGACACTCTCCACCCTCCTCACCGGGGAGTACGACAACCGCAACGCCATCCTCACCTTCCACGCCGGGGCCGGCGGCACCGAGGCCCAGGACTGGGCACAGATGCTCTACCGGATGTACACCATGTACATCGAAAAGAAGGGCTTTACCTACAAGGTTCTGGACTACCTGGACGGGGACGAGGCCGGCATCAAATCCGCCTCCATTTTGGTGGAGGGCCAGAACGCCTACGGCTACCTGAAGGCGGAAACCGGCGTCCACCGGCTGGTGCGGGTTTCCCCCTTTGACGCCTCGGGCCGCCGCCAAACCTCCTTTGCCTCCCTGGAGGTGATGCCGGAGATCACCGCGGATATGTCGGTGGAGATCCGGGAGGAGGACATCAAGATGGACGTTTACCGCTCCAGCGGGGCGGGCGGGCAGAAGGTCAACAAGACCTCCTCCGCCGTCCGCCTTACCCACCTGCCCACCGGTATTGTGGTGGCCTGCCAGGTGGAGCGCAGCCAGTACCAGAACCGGGAGGTTGCCATGAATATGCTGCGCTCCAAGCTCATCGAGATCAAGGAGCGGGAGCACCTGGATAAAATCGAGGATATCAAGGGGGACCAGAAGGACATCGCCTGGGGGAGCCAGATACGCTCCTATGTCTTTATGCCCTACACCATGGTAAAGGACCACCGCACCGGCTTTGAGACCGGCAACGTCCAGGCGGTGATGGACGGCGACCTGGACGGCTTTATCAACGAGTACCTGAAGCAGAGGAGCACCGGCAGGATATAGCCGCCGGCAGGAGCTCCGAACAGCGAAAAAATCCCCCGGCGCCTTCCGGAAAGGAGGCGCCGGGGGTTGCTTTTTGGCAGGGTTATTTGTCGCTGACCAGCTCCTTGAGGGAGGCGGCCAGGCCGGCCATCCCCTGGATGCTGCTGGGGATGATAATCTTGGTGGCCTTGCCGTCGGCAGCCTTGGCGAAGGCCTCGTAGGCCTTCAGCGTCAGCACCGCGTCGGTGGGGCTGGCCTGGTTCAGCAGCCGCAGGGCGTCGGCGGTGGCCTGGTTGATCATGGCGATGGCCTCCGCCTCACCCTGGGCCTCCCGGATCTTCTGCTCCTTCACCGCCTCGGCCCGCAGAATCGCCGCCTGCTTTTCCGCCTCGGCGGTAAGGATCTGGGATTCCTTGTTCCCTTCGGCCATCAGCACCTTGCTGCGCTTTTCGCCCTCGGCCTTGAGGATGGATTCCCGGCGCTCCCGCTCCGCCTTCATCTGCTTTTCCATGGCGTCCTGGATCTCCCGGGGCGGGACAATGTTCTTCAGCTCCACCCGGTTGACCTTGATGCCCCACTTATCGGTGGCGTGGTCCAGGCTGGCGGTGATTTTGCTGTTGATGATATCCCGGGAGGTAAGGGTCTGGTCCAGCTCCATGTCGCCGATGATGTTCCGCAGGGTGGTGGCGGTCAGGCTCTCGATGGCCAGAATCGGCCGCTCCACGCCGTAGGTGTACAGCTTGGCGTCTGTCACCTGGTAGAATACGATGGTGTCGATCTGCATGGTGACGTTGTCCTTGGTAATCACCGGCTGGGGGGCGAAGTCCATCACCTGCTCCTTTAGGGAGATCTTTTTGGCCACCCGGTCGATGATGGGGATCTTGAAGTGCAGGCCGGTCTCCCAGGTGGTGTAGTAGGCCCCCAGCCGCTCCAGCACAAAGACGGTAGCCTGGGGCACAATGCGGATGTTGGAAACCAGCAGCGCGACAACGATGATACCGAACAGAATAGCAAGAATGGGTCCCATAAAATAAATCCTCCTCTGCGAAAAAATGACGAAACGTTATTCCTTGGGCCGTACAATCAGCTTGACGCCCTCGATGGCCTCCACCACCACGGCGGCGCCCACCGGGATGGGCTGGCCGGTGCGGGAACGGGCGGTCCAGTCCATGCCGTTTACCCGGGCCCGGCCGGTTTGGGCAAGGTTGTCAATCTCCTCCAGCACCGCGGCGGTCATGCCAATCAGGGAATCCGCGTTGGTGGGAACCCTGCGGAACCGTAGGGCCTGGGACACCATGGGGCGGGTGAGGGCCAGCGTCACCGCCGATACCACAAAGAACACCCCCAGCTGTACCGTCCCGGAAAAACCGGCCACAGCGGCGATGGTGGCGGCAACCGCGCCGATGCAGAACCAGATGCTCACCAGCTGCACGGTGGCCACCTCCAACAGCAGCAGCCCTACCGCCGCCGCAAACCAAAGAAGCGCGTTCCAGTTTTCGACAATGAATTCGGCCACGTTTCCCCCTCCTTCCTCTTTCCCGAAAAGAATTCTTTTTATGATATTATACACCCCGCCGGGGGAAAATGCAACTGCGGCCTTGGGGAGCGTTGCGGTAGCCTCCGGCCTGCCGGCGGGCGCTGAACAGGCTCTAAGGCGTGTCCCTAAAGTCGCCGCACCCGTCTTTTTCTACAGGGGAAGGGGGCTTGGCTACGTCGAAAATGCTCGGAATCCACCAAGGATTCCTTGC
>JAAWGY010000132.1 GCA_022795575.1 Angelakisella sp.
TTTCCAGGCGCTAAGAGCCGCCTGCGGCGGTTGCGCCTGGACGCGCCTGCGGGCGCAGTAACGCAGCGGGGCGAAAAAAGACCTGCCAAGGCGGCGTGCTGGGAGATCTTGAATAGGCTCTAAGGGGCAACCCATCCGGGGAAACACACCCGCCGCCCGGCCATCCCCCGCTGTCCCCCGGTTGTTGGGGGCGCGGCGGAGGGATGGCCGGGCGGCGTTGCTTTGCCGCGCCCCTGGCGTCAGCTGCCCTGCCAGGTTACTTTTCCTCCGGGCCGGTTTGCTGGCGCCCCAGCTTATCCGCCACGTTTTTCAGCAGCTCCTCCCCCGCCTTTGCCGCGGCGGCGGCGGTTTTGGCGGCGGTTCCGGCCACCGTTTCGGCCGCGGCGGCGGCTGTCTTGGCGGCGGCCCCCGCCACCGTGCCCGCCGCCCGGTACAGCTGCCCCGTGATGCCATACTCCCCCCGGGGAACCCGGTTGAGGCAGCAGAAGGCCACCAGCTGGGGCCCGCCGTTGATGGTGATGCAGGGCCCGGCGCTTTCCACCACCGCCGGGGGATGGCCGGTGTACCGGGTCAGGCGGCGCTCCAGGTCCTCCGCCAGCTCCCGGGGGGTGCCCACTAAGATACCGTAATCCCCCGCCGGGAGCATCCGGCTGGCGGCGATCTTCTCCATGGCCTCGGTGATTTTGCTGTTGCCCCGGACCTTGGCGTCGGCGGCGGTTTTGCCCTCGATGATGTGGATCACCGGGCGGATGCCCAAAGCGTCCCCCACAAAGGCGATGGTGCGGCTCACCCGGCCGCTGCGCTTGACGTACTCAAAGGTGAGGGGGCAAAAGTAGATCTCCACCCGGTCGAACCAGTCGTCAAAAAAGCTGAGGATCTCGTCCAGGCTTTTGCCGTCCTTGGCCATCCGGGCGGCCTTCATCACCGGGATCCCGTAGGCGATGGAGTAGGTGCGGCTGTCCACCAGCTCGATCCGCAGGCTGTCCCTGGCCTCCGGGTGCTCCTCGAAGAAGTCGTCCCGGGCGTGGCAGGCGGCGGTGTAGGACACCGAGCCCCTGGCGTTGATGCAGACGATGCAGACGGCGGTGTACCCCTCCTCCCACGCCTTGACGATGCGGGTGTGGTACTCGGTGTAGTTTACCCCGGCGGAGACCGGCAGCTCTTTGCTTTTGGCGCAGAGCTGGTAAAACTCCTGGGGGCTGATGTCGTACCCCTCCCGGTAGGTCTTCCCCAGCACCGTCACGGTGAGGGGGGCCTCCTCCACCCCCTGGGCAAAGGCGGTGGAAAGGGGGATATCACAGGCGGTATCGGTGATGAACTTGATCTTTTCCATAAAAGCAGCCTCCTTTTGCGCTCTGTAGCCTGTACAGCGCCGCCTGTGGGGGCCTGCTCCCGCCCCGCCGCGGCGATGATTCCATAGATATGATATCAAAAACCAGATGATATTGCAACAAAAACAATATCGCGCCGCCAAAAAAGCCGAAGGGCCCGGGAAGAACGGGGGACCTTCGGCTTCTTCTGTGGCTTGGGTAGTCTCCGTATCACTCTACCCGCCGGATGATCCCCATAGGGGTCTGCTCGCTCTGCTGGCCCAGGGGGTTGTCCTTCAGGATGCGGGTATACAGCTCGTCCGGCAGCTCCTTGGGGCACCGTCCCAGGATGTTCCCCCCAAGGTCGTTGATATCGGTGATCAGCGTCGGGTGGCCGGTCCGGGCCGTCACCTCCGCCGCCACCTTGTCCGGGTCCGCCGGCCCCAGCACCACGTACTCGTTGTAGGGGGGCAGGGTAAAGTCGCAGGGGCCGTCGATGGCCCTGGCCTTATCCCCCGCAACCCGGTAGAACCAGCCCCGGATGCCAAACAGCTTGCCGACGGCAGAAACCGCCGCCGCAAGGAGGATCCGCAGCGTCCCGCACTCCCGCAGCGCCATCTCCATCGTCTCCGGCATGGCAAGGCCGATGCCGTAGGGGGTTTTCAGCACAAACCGGGAGAGAAACCGGGCCAGGGGCCGGGGGTGGATGTCTTTTATGGGGATGGCCCGCTTTTGGGTGCAGGCCACCGCCTTTTCGGTGATGAACAGGATGTCCCCCTCCACCATATGGGGGGCGGCGTACTCCATCGCCGCCTCCGGGATGCTGTCCCCGTCCTTGATGACGTGGGTCTTGATGCAGAGGCGGCGGTACTTTACCCCGTCCACCTCGATAATCTCGTTCTTCCCGGGGTTTACCACCGGCGTCCGTTCCATTTCCATGGTGCTGATCGCTCCTTTTTTGTTGATTGTCGGCGCATATATCCTGTCTGTATTGTGCTCCTCTGGATCAGACGAATTGCCTATGGTGTATCACTAAGGTTAGGGCGCCCAGCCTTCAGGGACACGCCATAAGGATTAAGCGGCCTGCCTGGCGTTGGCCACCGACCACAGGGTGACGGTTCCAAGGACTATTATACCACCGATGAGGGCAAAAAAACCAGGCTTTTCCCCCAGCACCAGCAGCACCCACACCGGGTTGAGCAGCGGCTCGATCATCCCCAGGAGGGAGCAGGAGAGGGGGGAGCACCGCCGCACCGCAAGGGCGTAGAGGATGTAGGGAATCCCCAGCTGGAAGACGCCCAGCACCAGGATGGAGGAGATGGTCAGGGGGGTAAGCTCCACCGGGGTAAGGAGCAGGAAAGGGAGGCCCACCAGCCCCGCGCCGCAGTGCCCCAGCACCAGGGCGGACATGGAGCTTTGGTCGTCCGGCAGCCGGCTGGAGGTGACAAACATGGTGGCCATGGTCATACCGCTGAGGAGGGCCAGGAGGTTGCCCAGCAGCCCCCCGGGGGTGAGCTGGTCGAAGAAAAAGAGGGCGATACCCGCCATGACGATCCCTACCATCACCAGCTCCCGGCGGCTGTACCGGGCCCTAAGGAAAAGGGCGCTGATCACCATAATGTACAGGGGGCTGGTGGATTGCAGCACAATGGCGTTGGCGCTGGTGGTGAGCTTATTGGCGGAAACAAAGAGGAGCATGGTGCCCATCAGCCCCAGGCCGCTGAGCCAGACCAGGGGGGCGCCCAGCACCAGGCGGTAGCCCTTGCTCCGCATATAAATGTAGATGATCACCGCCGAAATGCCGGAGCGCGCCCCGCAGATGGCCGCCGGGTGCCAGGGCAGGAGCTTGATGAACAGCCCGCCGATGCTCCACAGAAGGGCGCAAAGGCACATCAGGAGCATAGCTTTCTTTTCGCTGATTTCCAACGGATAAGACCTCGCTTTTTGTCATAGTAGTATCTGTAGCTACAACCCCTCCGCCATGGCGGGCAGGTTGGGGTAGCAGACGGTAAAGTCCCACTCCCCCCGGCGGTTTTGGCCCAGCACCGCCCACCACCACTGCCCCTCGTCCCAGATCTCCCCAAGGGTAGTGCCGCAATAAACCAGCATCCGCCGGGGCGCCTCCGCAAAGGCCACCCGCCGCAGGGTGACGCTGTCCAGCACCTTGCAGTTGTACCGGCGAATAAACGCCTGCTCTTCGGGGGTGTAGCAGGTATCAAAGGTAAACTTCATCCGGAAGGCCCCTTTATAAGTAGTGGTCAATGTGCCAGACGGTTTCGTTGGAATGGTGGTATTGGATCCTGGCGACGAGCCAGCCTGCCGGGCCGGGCTGTAGGGTGAAGCGGTAGATAAACCGCAGCGATCCCCGGGGGCAGCTGAGCTCCACCACGGCCTTTTTGGCGGTCCTCATGGCAAAGCTTACCTGGCAGCCGGCGGCAAAGAGGCTGTACTTGCCGGGGCGGGCACAGGAGTCGACGGCCCCGTGCTTCAGGAGGCCGGGGGTGCACCGGGGCCGGACCAGCTCCAGGTAGCGGCGGCGGTACTCCTCCCAAAGCTCCGGCTCCCCCGGGGGAAGCTGGTCAGGGGAGCCCCCCGCCGCCAGGTACTCCCGGTGCCGGGCCTTAAGGCGCCGGTGGATCTCCTCCTCCAGCCCGCTGCGCTCCCACAGCAGCGCCAGCAGCGGCGGAACGATTTCCTCCGCCACGGGGCGGAACCTTTCCGGCGTGTCCTGAAAAACAAGGTCCTGCATCCGGAGCACACTCCCTCCTGCCCGGCCCCGCACCCCAAAGGGCGGCGGAGCTCCGGATGGCGAGGCCGTAAAGCAGCAAAGAAAGCCGCCCCGCCGTCTTTTTGGGTTAATCTGGAAAAACCCGGGGAAAATGGGTTTGGATACCCTTGTAATTCTACTAAAAAAAGGGTATCATTACAAGTGCTTGCAAAAATTTTGTCGACAAGCCTGTTTTGTATCTCCCAGCGCACCGAGAGATACAAAACAGGTTCGAAGCGTGGAAGGAGGCCCGCCTTGGTCTTTTCCAACCTTTTCTTTCTGTATATCTTTCTCCCCGCCAACATCATCCTGTATTTTTCTGTCCGGTCGCCCCAGGCCCGCAACAGCATTATGGTCGCCTTTTCCCTCTTCTTCTACGCCTGGGGGGAGCCGGTTTGGGTGTTCCTGCTCATCGCCACCGCCCTGGTCAACTGGCTGCTGGCGCTGCAAATCAAGGCGGGGCAGCAGCAGCCGGACCAGCCAAGGGCCCGCGCCGCCCTGATCGCGGCGGTGGTGCTGGACCTCTCCCTTTTGGTGCTCTTTAAGTACACCGGCTTTTTGTACGAAAACGTCAACGCCCTGTTTGGCACCAGCTTTACCGGGCCGGGGCTGGTCCTCCCCATCGGCATCAGCTTTTACACCTTCCAGATCATCTCCTACATGGCCGATGTCTACCGCCGGGAGGTGGAGGCCCAACCCAGCTTTCTTCGCTTTTTGATGTATGTCACCATGTACCACCAGCTGGTGGCGGGCCCCATCGTCCGGTACCAGTGGATTGCCCAGGAGATGGACAGCCGCCGCACCGACCCGGCGGAGGTGTGGGGGGGCCTCTGCCGCTTCTGCGTGGGCCTCTGCAAAAAGGTGGTGGTGGCCAACGCCGCCGGCAGGCTGGCCGGGCAGTACCTGGACGGGGACCTCTCCCGGCTGACCACCGCCGGGGCCCTCTTCGGCATCCTGATGTTTACCCTGCAGATCTACTACGACTTTTCCGCCTACTCGGATATGGCCATCGGCATGGGCCGGGTGTTCGGCTTCCATTATATGGAAAACTTCAACTACCCCTACATCGCCCGGTCTGTCACCGATTTCTGGCGGCGGTGGCACATCTCCCTCTCCTCCTTCTTCCGGGACTATGTCTATATCCCCCTGGGGGGCAAGTACCGGCACCAGCTGCGGAACATCTGCCTGGTGTGGCTGCTCACCGGCCTGTGGCACGGGGCCAGCTGGAACTTTGTTTTGTGGGGGGCCTGGTACGGGGCGCTGCTGGTGCTGGAAAAGCGGCTGCTCCTCCCCCGGCTACAGCGGCTCCCCGCCATCGTGGGCTGGCTCTGGTCCACCCTGACGGTGGTCATCGGCTGGAGCATCTTCTACTTTGTGGACTTTGGCCGCCTTACCGCCTTCCTGCCCATCCTGCTGGGGGGGCGCATCGCCCCGGACCCGGGGCTGTGGGTGACGGTGCAGAACAACCTCTTCTGGCTGCTCCTCTCCGCCGCCTTCTGCGCCCCCATCCTGCCCCGCCTGGGGGCGCTTGCCCGCCGGTACGCCGACCGGGAGGCCAAGCAGGCGGCGGTGGTCTGCCTCCAGGCGGTGGTCTGCCTGCTGCTGGTGATGGTCTCCACCGCCTATCTGGTGGGCCAAAGCTACAACCCCTTCCTCTACTTCCGCTTTTAGGGCCTATTTAAGAGCCTATTCAAAATCGCCGCCAATTCGGCGCGCCGGGAAATCTTGAATAGGCTCTAAGATCACACCGGCGCTGCCCGGGGCAGCGTGGACGGTACACCTGAATGACACACCGTGGCGGCGGGACGACCAGGCGCGGATGCGCCTGCCCGCCAGAAAAGGATAGGAGGAGCAAACCTGTATGTCCGGCCATAACCAAGAAAAAAATTCAGAGGGGGCGCCCCGGCAGACCCAGGGGGTTTACCTCCGGGCCTGCCAGGGGGCGGCTGTCTTTTTGGTGACGGTGCTGGCCCTGGTGGGCCTGCTGTCGCTGGTGCTGCCCAAGCCCACCGTATCGGAGTACGAAAAGCGGAAGCTGGCCACCTTTCCCCCTCTTTCCGCCAAGTCCCTGTGGAGCGGCCAGTGGATGCGGGATTTTGAGGCCTACTACGCCGATACCTTCCCCGGCCGGGACGGCTTTATTGCCGCCACCGCCATCTTAGACGACTGGAAGGGCATCCGGGGGGAGGACGACATCAAAATCTACACCCAGCCCGGCAGGGGGAGCCAGACGCCTGCCCAGGAGCCCGCCCCCTCCTCCCAGCCGCCGGCCCCGTCGCCGTCCTCCGCCCCCCCTCCGCCGGCCAGCAGCGGGAGCTCCGCCCCTCCCGACGGCCCGGCCTCCCCGGACAGCTCCGGGGAGGAGCCACCGGACTCCTCCTCCGAGGCCTCCTCCGGGGCGTCGGAGGCACCCCCGGAGGAGGGCCCCCCGGAGGTGCCGGACGGCTACCTCACCGAGGGGTAC
>JAAWGY010000133.1 GCA_022795575.1 Angelakisella sp.
GGAAGCGCAAACCGCGGCCGGGGTTAGGGGTAGGGCCTTTCTCCCCAAAACAGCCCGCCGCGCGCCGCAGGCGCTGGAGGCGGGCGCATTTTGGGTTCAGCGGCCTAAAAGCCTGCCGCAATGCGGGGGTTGTCCGTTTGGCGGACTGGTTTTGGTGGACGCCTCCAGGCAAGCAGCTTGGGTGCTTGTTGGAGTTCCTTTTTCGACGATGAGTATGATTTTGAGACCGAAGAGCCGATTATTTAACATAATATTGTATAAGTTACTTTTTAATTAGAAGTTATTAACATAAATGTGTATAAATTTATGATATTGTAAAAAGTTTTTCTATATAATCAAAATATATTTACTTGTAATTAAAGCTATGTTCGCGCGTGAGTTTTTACGTGCCATCCCAAAACCGGTAGCGCGGTTGGGGGGTAAGGCTTTTAGGCTGGTGAACCCAAAATGCGCCCGCCAATTGCATCGGCGGGCTGTTTTGGGGAGACAGGCCCTACCTCTAACCCCGGCCGCGGTTTGCGCTTCCCCGTCAGTCAGCTACCAACCCGCAATAGCCCCCATCCTCACCCAAAAGCAGCTGCCCAAAACCGCGTCCTAACGGCCTACAACAAAACGGCAGGGCCCGTGCCAAAAAGCACAAGCCCTGCCGTTGTAATAGTCGTCCTGGGGAGTTTCGCCCGCTGCGGCGGGCGACCAAGGCCTGCGCGGCCCTGGACCTGCGGCCCGGTAGCCCGGGCGGGCACAACCTGACGGTCAGGCTGTTCCGTCTCCCGGAGGGCGACAGGCGCATTTTGGACCCACCGTCCTAAAGCCCACCACCAAGTAGCGCCCCCCGTCATCAATCACTTGTCCCCAATCACAATCGTCTGATGAACATAGTACTCCTCCATCGCACCCAAGGCGATGACATTTTCCTTCTTGTCCCAGGCAGCAGGAGCCCCCACAAAATCCGGTGCGCCGTGCCAGTCCCCGATGCTGAGCAGCCGGGGGGCGCCCCCCGCGGGGGTGGTCCGCAGGAAGGTGTAGGGCGCCCCCCGGAGGTAGAACCGCAGGTTGGCCCCGTTTTTACACTCCAGTTGGAGGTACTGGCTGTTGGGCTCCTTGAGGATAACACCGCTGTCCAGCGCCCCGCCGGCGATGGGGATGATCCCCCCCTCCGGCTCCCACATATGGGTGTCCCGGGTGAGCAGCCCCGCCTCGTTGCGCTCCAGCAGGGTGAGCGCCTCCGGCTGCTCCATCCGCAGGGCGTAGTCCCCCGGGGCGGTGCCCGGCACAAAGGGGACGGCCAGGGCGGTAAGGAAGCCGCAGCGGAAGTACATGGTCTCCTTGCCGTAGTTCAGCACCTTCATCCGGCTGGAAACATGGTTGGCCTTGAGGGAATAGGTGGTCTTTACCGCAAAGCGGTAGGGGTAGCTCTCCATGGACTGGGGGGTGCTCTCCAGCCGCAGGCAGATGAGGCCCTTGTCGTGGCAGACCAGCTTGTGGCGCAGGCCCATGGCCAGCCCCTCCCGCCCCATGGTGTAGTCCTGCCCCCCCTCCTCAAAGCGGTCCCCCTCCAGGGGGCCGCAGAGGGGGAAGAGCACCGGCGACCGGTGGGGCCAGATCGCCGGATCCCCCTGCCAAAGGTACTCCCGCTTGTGCTCCTTATCCCAGATGGAGCCGATCTCCGCTCCCGCCATCTCTACCTCCACCTTAAAGCGGTGGTTTTCCATTGTCAGCGTCATCTGTTCCGTCCTTCCTTTCCAAGCCGCTGCCGGCGCGGACAAAATCTTTGGTTCTTCCTTGCACTTTCCGCTGTAACGTGTATAATAGTCAGTAGACGTTTCTTCTGTGCCGGTCGTCGATTCCTCCCGGAAAAAGGGCCCGCAGGGAAATCCAGCTTCTATCTTATACTTTTTTTGGGGATTTTTCCACAGGAAAAAGGCCCTCCGCCGGGCAAATGGCGAAATTTTACGGGAAATTTACATGAGAGGGCCCTGCCTGTCCCCCTCCTGGGGCAGGACAGGGGACCGCGTGGGAGCCCAGGGCTCCAGGAGGGGGACGCTATGGCCGCAGTTATCACCACAATCACCAATATCCGGGCGGTGCTGGAGGGCAGGATCAAGCCCTGCAACCTGCGCATCAGCGAGGGACGGATCCAGGGCATCCTGCCACCGGGGGACGCCTACGGCCGGGTCATCGACGGCCATGGGATGCTGGCGGTCCCCGGCTTTATCGACGCCCACATCCACGGGGGGTGGGGCATCGACCTGGCCTCTGTCACCGGGGCCCGGGAGGTGCGCACCCTCCGGGATTTCTGCGCCGCCCACGGCGTCACCTCCTTTCTGCCCGCCCTCCCCGCCGATACCGAGGACCATACCCTCCGGGCCGTTACCGCCATCGCCGGGGCCAAGGCGCAGATGAATTGCAGCCAGATCGCCGGTATCCACCTGGAGGGGCCCTTTTTGGCCAAAGAGTGGCGGGGCAATGCCCCCGCCGGGGCCCTGCGGGAGCCGGACTACGCCTTTTACCGCCGGGTCCAGGACGCCTCCGGCGGCATGGTGACTCGCGTCACCCTTTCCCCGGAGCTCCCCGGCGCCGCGGAGTTTACCCGGCAGCTTACCTCCGACGGGGTGCGGGTGTTTTTGGGCCACTCCGGGGCCAGCTACGAGCAGGCCGCCGCCTGCATCGACGCCGGCGCGGTGGGCGTTACCCATATCTTCCACCGCACCGCCCCCATGGGCCGGGAGGAGCCGGGGCTGGTGGCCGCCGCCCTGGAACGGGATATCTTCTGCGAGGTCCTTTGTGACGACCGCTGCACCCCCGCCCCCCTGATCCGTATGCTGCTCCAGGCCAAGGGGACAGCCCGGACGGCGGCAGTTACCGGCAGCGTCTCCTTTGCCGGGCTTGGGGAGGGGCTGTACCAGCTGGGGGAGCGGAGCGCCGCCCTGCGGGACAACAGCCTTTCCTACCTGGACGACGGCAGCTGGGCGGGGAGTGTCTTTACCGCCGAGGAGGGGCTGCTGCGGCTGACCAGCGTCACCGGCCTTACCTATGCCCAGTGCCTGCCCCTCTTTACCGAAGCCCCCGCCCGGATGCTGGGCCTTGCCCACCGCAAGGGCAGCGTAGAGGTGGGCAAGGACGCCGATTTGGTGCTGCTGGATAAGAGCTTTAAGGTGCGCCTTACCGTCTGCCAGGGCTCGGTGATCTACGACGCGGCGGGCTGAAGGCCGCCGGGATGCCGCCAGGGATTTTTGACGTAGAAACGCCCTGCACAGACGATGCGCCACAGAGCCGCAAACCCGGTTGGGAGCGTTTTGTGGCAAGCGAAGCAGCCGGTCCCCCAAAGGGAGGGGCCGGCTGCTATCTGATGGCGGCGGGCGTTACAGCAGGGGCTGTTCATGGGCCCCAGGCAGCACACAAGGCCGGAGGGCCACCCCTCGCCCCCGCCGCCTTTTTGGGAGGCCTTCGGCTGCGTTTTATACTATGCCACCCGGGCAGAGATGGTGCCGGGGAGAAGGGAGGATACCGCGTTGCTTTACCGCCTGGATAACCCCAAGGCCGCCGCCCCCCTCTTTGCCGGATGGGAGGAAACCATGCTCTGGTCCTGCCTTTCCGGGGTGATGGGGGAGATTTACGCAGCCGCCCCGGAGGCCCCTTCCTCCGCGGCGGCTGCGCTGGGGGACTTCTTCTTCTTTGCGGGGGAGGCTGACCGGGAGCTGGTGGTGGGGCTGCCCCCCTGCCGCCAGCGGGATTACCGCATCCTGGTGCCCCAAAACGAGGCCTGGGCAGGGATGATAGAGGACTGCTGGGGGAACCGGGCCCGGCGGCGGCTCCGGTATGCCGTGAAAAAGGAGCCGGGAGCCTTTGACCGGGCTGGGCTGGCGGCGGCGGTAGCCACCCTGCCCCGGGGCTTTTTGCTGCGGCCGCTGGATGAGGAGCTGTACCACCGCTGCGGCGCCATCCCCTGGTGCCGGGACTGGGTGGCCCAGTACCCCAGCTACCCCCTCTACCGGCGGTACGGCCTGGGGGTGGTGGTGCTGCGGCAGGGGGAGCCGGTGGCGGGGGCCTCCTCCTATTCCGGCTGGCCCGGGGGGATCGAGGTGGAGATCGACACCCGGGAGGACTGCCGGCGGCAGGGGCTGGCCTACGCCGCCGGGGCGGCGCTGATCCTGGCCTGCCTGGAGCGGGGCTGGTACCCCAGCTGGGACGCCCACAACCCGGAATCGGCGGCGCTGGCGGAAAAGCTGGGCTACCACATCAGCCACCGGTACCTGGTCTACGAGGCGGAGGGCCCGGCGCCCGCCATGGAAGGATAGCAAGCAGCACACCGGAAAGGCCGCAGCTTGCGCCGCGGCCTTTCCGGTGTGTTTGAGGTGTGTGTTTTTGAGGAGGGTAGTATCGTACCGGTTTGGAGCTTCGCTCTCCTCCCTCGGTACGATTTTATTATACCACCCCCCAAAAAACAGTTGTTACGGCACTGTAAATAAAAAACAAAGCTTTTGTAAAAAGCAGAAAGTGCCAATCTCTTTGTCCAAAAATCGACAGATTCTACGAACAAGCCGTGAAAAAACTTTTTTGTAAAAAAATCAAAACATATGTTTGAAATTTCTAACGCTTTATGGTATACTGTTTCTGTAGAATATCCTGACGCCCAAAGCCGGTCCTGCTTGGGCGGGGAACGCCTGCGCCCAGAGAAAAAGGAGGAACCCCAATGGCCGATCTGAACCCCAAAGCGCTCCAGATTTTAGAGTATATCCGCGACCGCATTGACGATGGCCTGCCCCCCTCGGTCCGGGAGATCTGCGCCGCCCTGGATATCAAGTCCACCTCCACCGCCCACAAGTACCTGGGGGAGCTGCGGGACAGGGGCCTGATCGAAAAGGGGAACCACCTGAACCGGGCCATCACCCTGCCCATGGACCGGAGCGTCCGGGTGCCGCTGCTGGGCACCGTCACCGCCGGCCAGCCCATCCTGGCGGTGGAGGAGATCGAGGGGTACATCCCCTTCCGGAGCCGGAGCCTCCACGCCAAGGACCTCTTTGCCCTGCGGGTGCGGGGGGAAAGCATGATTAACGTGGGCATCCTGGACGGGGACATCGTCATCATCCGCCGCACCCCCGTTGCGGAAAACGGGGATATCGTGGTGGCCCTCATCGAGGACGAGGCCACGGTAAAGCGGTTCTATAAGGAGAAGGGCCATTTCCGCCTCCAGCCGGAAAACGACGAGATGGAGCCCATTATTGTGGACTCGGTATCCATCCTGGGCCGGGTGATCTCGCTGATGCGGGAGTATGTGTGACAAAGCCGGTACGGCAACGGGCCGGGAGCTGTCCCCTTGGGGCGGCCCCCGGCCCTTTTGCAGCTATCCCATTGCCCACACCACGGTGACGGTGTCGGATACCTCGATGTCGTCCGGCTGGATATCGATGTGATAGCCGGGGGCGGCGCTGGCCTTGGCCCTCAGCGGCCGGGCCATGGGCCGCACCTCCAGGTCCGGCTCCCCCCGGGTGTAATCGATGCGCAGAAGCTCGCTTAAGGGCACCCCCGCCGCCCGGGCCAGCACCTCCGCCTTGGCTCTGGCGTCGGCCACCGCCTGGCCAAGCAGCCGGTTTTTGGCCCCCTCCCGGTCCCGGACGGTGTAGCTGATGACCAGCTCCGGCGCCGCCTCCCCGTGGCCCAGGGCGTAGAGGAGGCGGCCCAGCAGGCCGTTGTCCCTGGGGAACTCCAGCCTTGTGGCGTGGGTGAACTGGTACCCCACAAGCTGCTGCCGGTAGTCGCCGTTTGGGTCCCGGATGCTCTCGTACTCGGTGGTTACGTCAAAGGAGAGGGTGCGGAGGCTGTCCCGGGCAAAGCCCAGCCCGGCGATCAGCTCCTTCAGCCCCTGGGTGTCCCGGGCGGAGGCGGCTATGGCCTGCTCATACTCGGGGCAGGTCCCCCGCAGGGTGATGGTGAGGCGGGTGGTATCCGGCGTCAGCCGGAGAACCCCCCTGCCGGTAACTTGGATGACACGCAGATCGGTTTGCATCGCTGGCTCCTTTCGTTTGACAGGGACGGCATCACAGGGCGCTGGCTCGCTCCAGCAGGCGGTGGTAGACGGGGAGCATCTCCGCCTCGGTGCACCAGCGGTCCAGCTCCCCGGCGGGGAGCCAAGCGACGCCGCTGTTTTCGTCCGGCTTGGCCTCCAGCCGCTGCCCCTGGCGGGGCGCGGTGAGGAGAAAGGCAAGGTTGAGGTGGAGGTGGGCCGAAACCTCCCGCCCCCGCTTTTGGTGCTGGCAGACGGTGAGGACCTCCAGGGAGGCGGGGGCCTGCTGCAAGGGGGTGAGGCCGGATACCCCGGTCTCCTCGGCGGCCTCCCGGAGGGCTACCCTTAGAGCCTATTCAAGCTCTCCCAGCACGCCGCCTGAACGGATATTTTTCCGCCCTACTGCGTTAAAAAATCTTGCAATACAGCAAGTATTCCTGCGATTTTTTGCCTTGCAGGACGAAAAAATACCCGTCCATTCGGCGC
>JAAWGY010000134.1 GCA_022795575.1 Angelakisella sp.
ACCTTGCAATACACCAAGTATTGCTGCGGTTTTTTGCCTTGCAGGGCGGGAAAATCCCTTGTCCTGCCTGCATCATCCGGTTATGAATACAGGTTCTGATAACGGCAAAGCGCCCCCTGTTCCCGCCGAACCGTCGGAGCCACCTTTCTCACAAGCGGCCTCTTCCGCTTTGCCGGAAAGTGAAAGCGCTCCCCCCGATGCCGGCGGCGATGCGCCGGAACAACCGGAAGAGCCCGGCGACCCCGTTGTTTACATGACCACCGAGATTACACCCCAAGGGCTGGAAAAGGCGTTCCGGGCCCTGGGGCGTGTCCCTTCCGGTAACGTGGCGGTCAAGGTCCATTTCGGGGAACCGGGCGGAAGCTTCTACCTGGACCCGCAGCTCATCGGCGGCCTGGTGCAGTCGCTGGAGGGAACCCTGGTGGAAACCAACACCGTCAGCGGCGGCTCTCCCCGGGCCAACACCGCCCTGCATTTGCAGATTGCGGCGGACCACGGCTTTGCGGACATCGCCCCGGTGGAGATATTAGACGCCGGCGGGGAGATGGCGCTGCCGGTGGAGGGCGGCAAACACCTTACCAAAAACCTGGTGGGGGCGGGGCTGGCGGACTATGACTTCTGCGTGGTGCTTTCCCACTTCAAGGGGCAGTCCACCGGCGGTTACAGCGGGGTGATCCGCAATACCTCCATCGGCCTTGCTTCCGTCCCCGGCAAATGCCGCATCCATACGGCCGGGGCGGACGATACCACCTGGCGAGGCGGGGATACAGCGGCCTTTCTGGAATCCACCGCCGAGGCTGCGAAATCTGTTTCAGACTACTTTGAAAACGGGGAAAACATCGTCTATCTTCATGTCCTGAATCATCTCTCGGTGGACTGCGACTGCCGCAGCCACCCCAGAGAGCCGGATATGCACGACATCGGGATACTGGCCTCCACCGATCCGGTGGCTTTGGAGCAGGCCAGCGTTGACCTGGTGTTTGCCGCCCCGGATGGAGAGACCCTCAGCCGGCGCATTGAGGAGGACGGCGGGCTTCGTTCCCTGGAGTATGGGGAGGAAATCGGCCTGGGAAGCCGCAGCTATCAGCTGATCTCTTTGGATGAAACAGGCGCGGATACCCAAACCCATCCTTACCTGCGGGAGCTGGCCGCCTCCATCGCCGGAGAGCTTGTTTCCCCCGAAATGAGTGAATACGAGAAGGCCAAGGCTGCCTTCGACTACATCATCACCCATGTGTCCATGGGGGAGCCTATCGGCCCGGAGCTGTGGCGGATACACGGCGGCGGGGATACTCCCATCCCCTTTGTGGAGCAGCGGGCGCTAAGCCCCCTGCGGTTCGGCGTGGGGATGTGCGAGGACTACGCCGCCGCCCTTACCCTGCTGCTGCGGGAGATGGGGCTTTCGGCGGAGTATGTCCCCGGCCTCACCTTTTCGGCGGAGGGGCATCTGGTGGATCACGCCTGGACGATGGTGCAGCTCGACGGGGTATGGTACCACCTGGACAGCCAGCTGGAGGACAACATCTCCCGCCGCGGCTCGGTGCGGTACAAATACTTCCTTCGGGGGGACGCCACCCTATCCGGTTCCCACCGCTGGGGGCAAAACCTTGTGGATGCCCGTCTATTGACCGGGGAGCAAAACCGGGAGATTGAGGAAAATTTCCTTTTCCCCGCTGCGCCCCGGGATTACCCCACGCCGGAGCGGCTGACCATAGCGGAAACGCCCGCGCCAAATCTGGAGGCCCTGCAAAAAGAGGCGGAGGCGGAAATTGCCGCCTGGGAGGCCGAAAACGGCCCCTTGCCGGAGATGAATCTGAACACCGTTCCGCCGGTCTTTGGCCTGGAAGGCTATGGCCCGGCGGAGGAAGGATAGAAAGGGGAAATAACAGAATGAAAAAGCTTGCTATCTGTCTTGCCGTTCTCTGCCTGACCCTTTCAGGCTGCGGGGGCCAACCGGCCGCCGGTTTTTCTGAAAGCGACCTGACTCTCACCGTTGCCGGAAAGGAATACCACACCAGAGACAACATCGAAACGGTGATAGAAGCCCTGGGGGAGGGCTACCGGTACGCCGAGGGGAAATCCTGCGATTACGACGGCCTGGACAAAACCTATACCTACGAGGCCGCCACCTTCTACACCAACCCTCTGGCGGCGGGGGACCTGCTGGCGGAGATCTATTCCTCCAGTCCGGATGCCGTCACCTCCAAAGGGATCAAGGCCGGTTCCTCCAAGGCCGATGTGCTGGCCTCCTATGGCGACCCCACGGAGCAGGACGACTACCTGCTCATCTACCGGGCCTCGGAGGAGATCGGTTCCCCGGCCCTCTGCTTTGAGCTGGAGGGGGATACCGTCACCGCCGTTTTCCTCACCGTAGACCCCGTGTAAAGGAGGGCGGCTATGACCGTACTGGAACAGCTGAAAAGCTACGCCCAAACCGACCGGATCGCCCTGGTCAACCGGGACGAACAGCTCTCCTACCGGGAATTGGATGCCCGGTCCGATGCCTTTGCCGCCTGGCTGCTGGATACCTTCGGGGAGGATTGTTCCCCGGTGGTGATCTGCGGGGACAAGGAGACAGATTTTCTCCACTGTATCTTCGGCGCGCTGAAATCCGGGCGGGCCTATGTCCCTATCAACAGCGTTGTACCGAAGGAACGGGCCGCTCAAATCATAGCGGATGTAAAGCCAAAGGTGATGGTGGACTTCACCGGCGGGAATTGGGGGAACGACGCCCAGGTACTTACCCCCGCCGCACTCTCCGAAATCCTCAAAACGTCGGGGACGGTTTCCCCGGAAAGCTGGGTCAGGGAGACTGACACCGCCTATATCCTTTTCACCTCCGGCAGCACCGGACGGCCCAAGGGGGTGCCTGTCACCGCTGGGAATCTGGACGCTTTCTGCCGGGGGCTGCTGCCCTTTTATCCCCAGGAGGGCGGCGTTATTCTCCACCAGGTTTCCTATTCCTTCGATGTTTCCGGCTGTGCGGTCTATGCCGGCATCTGCCGGGGGATGACTCTGTTCACCATAGACCACGCCATGGCCGCAAACTTGCAGGAATGCTTTGCCGCCCTGGAGCGGTCGAAGCTGACTCTGTGGGTCTCCACCCCGTCTTTTGCGGAGCTGTGCGTTCAGTCGGAACGCTTCTCCCAAGCGCTTCTGCCCCGACTACAGCAGTTCCTTTTCTGCGGGGAGGTGCTGACCCATACCCTCTGCGATACACTGGCCCAGCGGTTTCCGTCGGCCCGTATCCTCAACACCTACGGCCCCACCGAGGCCACCGTCTTGGTGACTGCCGCCGAGATCACCGAGGAAATGCGAAAGGACAGCCGCTCCATCCCCATTGGCAGGCCCATCGACGGGGTAACGCTGCGGCTGGAACGGGACGGACAGGTTATCACCGGGGAGGAGGAGACCGGGGAGCTGCAAATTCTCGGCCCCACCGTGGGCCCCGGGTATTGGGGCCGGCCGGACCTCACCGAGAAGTCCTTCTTCACAGACCGTGAAACCGGTCTGCGGGGCTACCGCACCGGCGATTTGTGCTATCAAAAGGGAGACTGGTATTACTACTGCGGCCGGGCGGATAACCAGCTGAAGCTAAACGGCTACCGTATCGAAATCGAGGATGTGGAGGCGAACCTGCAAAGGCTGTCCGGCATTCGTCGGGCGGCGGTGCTTCCCGTCCGGGACGGGGAGGGGAAGGCCCAATATCTGGCGGCCTTCCTGCTGCTGGAAGAACCGGACGGCCTCACCCCCTTAAAGCGCTCCATTGCCCTCAAACGGCAGGCGGCGGAGTTTTTACCCGCCTACATGATTCCCCGGAAGTTTTTTGCGGTGGACGCCTTCCCCCTCAATGTCAATGGCAAGATTGACAAAAAGGTTCTGACCGCCCGATTGGAGGGAACGCCATGACTCCCTATTCCGGCCTGCTGTTCTTCTATCTGCTGGGGCTGCTCCTTCTGCCCACTGTGGTTTTGGGGCTGCTGGGCAGAACGCTGAAAATCTACGGACTTATCTTCTCTGTCTTTATGCTGGCCCTTGTCTTTGGGGAAGGGGGACAGCTGCCCGCCCTCATCACCTTCTATCTGTGGGAAGGGGCGGTATTTCTGGCTTACCGCCGCTGGCGGGCAAGGCTCCCCCTTTGGGCCGTGGTACTTTTTGCGGCCCTTCCGCTGGCCCTGGTAAAGGTCGGGGAGGTATGGTCGCCCTTTGCGGCCTTTCGCCTGCTGGGGATCAGCTACATGACCTTTCGGGCGGTGGAGGCGCTGCTGAACCTCCACGATGGAACCGTTGAGGCCCTGTCCTTTTTCCAGTGGAGCAGCTTCCTGCTGTTCTTCCCCTCGGTGCCCTCCGGCCCCATCGACCGGTGCCGCCGCTTCCTTTCCGACCTGGAACGGAAAATCACCCCGGAGGAGTACATAGACCTTCTGCGCCGGGGTGTCTGGAAGCTCGTAGGCGGGGCCTTTTCGGCTATCGTTTTGGGCGGGCTTATCTGGCAGTACTGGCTGGCCCCGCTCCCGGGCAGCGGCTTTCTGCCCACCCTCTCTTATCTGTACGGCTATACCCTCTTCCTCTTTTTCAATTTTGCCGGGAGCAGCAGTATGGCCATTGGAACGGGGTATCTTTTGGGCATCCGGGTACCGGATAACTTTCGCCAGCCCTTTCTCAGCGTGGATATGAAGGACTTTTGGTCCCGGTGGCACATCTCCCTTTCCACCTGGCTGCGGGACTATGTGTACACCCGTTTTGTGACCGATTCCCTGAAAAGGAAGAGGTTCCGGAATCCCCGGACGGCTTCCTATCTGGGGTATCTTCTCACCATGATGACCATGGGGGTCTGGCATGGCCTTGCGCCCCATTACCTTTTGTACGGGGCCTACCACAGCGCCCTTCTGTGTCTGAATGAAGCGTTGGATCTCCACTGGAAGCCCTTCAAAAAGTGGAAGCGGAAGGGCTTTGGCCAGGTGTGCTGCGTCCTTGTGACCTTCCACCTGTTTGCCTTCGGGCTGCTGATTTTTTCGGGAAGATTATTTTGACGATATGGGAGTATGAATTTATGGAACAAAAGATAGCCGAAATTCTTGCGGAGTTGTGCGGTGTGGAACCGGAGGAGATCCAACCGGAGTTGGAACTTTTCGATGAGGGGCTTCTGGACTCCTTCGCCGCCATTCAGCTGGTGATGGAACTGGAAGAAGCCTTTGGGGTATCCCTGGATATGGCCTCCCTCCCAAGGGAGCGCATCGCCACCCCGGCGGCCATTGCCACTCTGATTCGGGAGAAAAAGGGATGAAACAGGCGGCAAAACAGATTTTCCTTCCCGGCTTGGCGCTGCTCCTGGCGGTTTCCCTGACCTTTCTGGGGGCAGGGGCCACTGTCACCGGTACCATGCCCCCCTGGCGGGACAGCGTGGGGAATGTGAATTACACCGAGAAAATCACCGGGCAGTATCTTCTCCGGCAGTCTGCCGCCCAGGAGAACACCCTGCTCATTTTCGGCTCCAGCGAGCTGCGGACCACCGAAATTTCCACCCACCCGGCCAATTTCTTTGCCGGGAAACGGGCGGGCTTTCAGGTGGACCTCATCGGCCGGGGCTCCTGCCAGTCGCTGATCCACGCCTTGCAAATTGCCGCCTCCGGGGACTCTCTTCGAGGGAAAAGGGTGGTGCTGATCACCTCCCCCCAGTCCTATGTGGAGGGCGGCATCGCCCCGGACCTGTTTATGGCAAACTTTTCTGTCCAGGGGTATCTGGAGCTGCTGGAGGATAATGCTCTTTCCGATGAAGCAAAGACCTATCTTTCCCGCCGGGTGGCGGAGCTGCTGGCGGCGTATCAGGCGCTGCCCGATGCCGCCCCGGTGGACCCGGCCATCGCCGCTTTGGCAGAGCATACCGCAGAGCCGGCCTTTCTTTCCGGCATAGGGAATGCGGTTCTTTCCCCCTATTATGCCGCCAGCCGCTGGCTGTATAGCCTGAAAGATAAGGCTTCGGTTCGGGGTATTCTGAATCGGGGGGAGGACTTTCCTGCTCCCGCAGAGCTGCCCGCCATCGACTGGGCCACCGAGGAAGAAGCCGCCATCACCGAGGGCAAAGCTATGAGTAGCAACAACAGCTTCTGGATGCTGGACGACTATTACACCACCTACATTGGCTCCCGGCTGGAGCGGCAGAGGGACCGGGACACCGACCTCAGCTATTCCCGATCCAAGGAGTACGACGACCTGCGGATACTTTTCGCTGTCTGCCGGGAAAAAGGAATCGAGCCGCTGTTTATCCATGTGCCGCTCCACGGGCCATGGAGCGACTACACCGGCTTTGGCGCGGACCGCCGGGCGGAGTACTACCAAAATGTCCGGGGGATTGCGGCGGAATACGATGTTCAGACATTGGATCTCACCGGGCACGAGTACGAGGAATATTTTATGTGCGACACCATGCACCTGGGATGGAAGGGGTGGCTTGCGGTTGATAAAGCGCTTATCGAATATTAT
>JAAWGY010000135.1 GCA_022795575.1 Angelakisella sp.
CTTGCAATACACCAAGTATTGCTGCGGTTTTTTGCCTTGCAGGGCGGGAAAATCCCTTGTCCTGCCTGCATCATCCGGTTATGAATACAGGTTCTTACAGCTGTGGATATTCATACTGTCCAGGAAAAACTCGGTTACGGTATGACCGGCGCTCTCCGCCCCCTCGGTGAACGCTTTGACCAGCGCGGAGGTATTGCCCTTTCTGCGGGGACTGCCATTGAGGATGACAAGCTTTTTGGGCATGGTATTCCTTCCTCCTTAAAATTTTTCCGCCAGAGCAGCCGCTTGCTTGCAGCCGTCTGTTTTTTCAATGTCACCGATATTCAGAACGCCCGGAACAAGAACCTCCCCAACCAGCTTCCATTTCATCAGCGCGGCAGAGCGTTCGATGGGGACGCGCACGCCGTCAAGGACGGACATATCATCCTCTTCACAGCAGGCGATAACCGCGCACTCCTTACCGGCAATATCTTTTCCGCCCACCACAAAAGAGAACAGACGGTCAATGACCCCTTTCATTTGCGCAGGGATGGAATACCAATATACAGGCATAGAGAAAACCACAGCGTCGGCCTCCAAAATAGCGGGAGCAATCGTGTTAAAATCATCGTCAAAGGAGCAGGCCTTTCCTGTCTTAAAGCAAGTCTCGCAGGCCCGGCAGCCCCCCACGTTTTTCAGCGCGGCGTCAAAGCGGGTAACGGTGTGTCCTTTGGCCTCTGCCGCCTGGATAAATGCCTCGGTCATAGCAAAGCTATTGCCCTTCTTGCGAGGGCTGCCGGTAACAACAACAATTTTTTTGCTCATGTAAAGTACCTCCTGATTTTGCGGGCTTGACTTTCCCCGTGTCTAATAATATGATTGTAGCAAGAATTAAAGCAAAATCAAGTACGCACATACAAGTGCGATACTAACCCGGAGGAAAGCGCGCCATGAGTGAACGCTGTATTTCGCAAGAGTGTCTCAATGACACTGGCTTTAGCTACACCCTGTCTTTAATCAACGGAAAATACAAAATGATAATCCTTTATACCTTGATGGAATTTAAGGTGGTTCGTTTTAATGAGATGAAAAAATATATCGGGAGTATTTCTTATAAGACGCTGAGCGCCACGCTAAAGGAATTGGAAGCAGATCAACTGGTGCATAGGGAGGAATACCCCCAAATTCCACCCAAGGTTGAATATAGTCTGACGGAACGTGGAAGGTCTCTGATGCCTCTTTTAGATGAAATGTGCGACTGGGGTGAAAAAAACAGGCTTCTGACCACGTAATTGGCGGCAAGCGGCTCTTACCTGCCGCCCTGTTCCTCTTCGGTCGCTTATGGGGGGACCAGCCTACCGCTTCCCTATCCGCCGGACAAGCGGCCGGAGCTGCCGCGCCAAAAGCCCCGCCATCCGTCCCAGCGCCTCCCGGGGCCGGATCCCGCCGTTCCGGAGAAGCCCCGCCACCGCCACGGCGGCTTTCCACCGGGGCCCGTAGGCGAGGTAAAAGAGGTACCGCTGCTGTAGCTTCCAGCAGTCCGCCTGCCGCCGTTCCCTTCCCTCCAGCCGGCAGATGGCGGCAAGCTCGTCGATGAGGGCCCCAAAGCCGGCGCACCGGGCCGCTGCCTCCTCCCGGGTCCGGGGGCGGCGGGAGTGGCTGTCCGGGTGGACACGGACAATATACAGCTCCTCCCGGATGGTGGGGCAGGGCCAGCGGTGGAAAAAGGGCAGCAGCATCTGCAAATTCTGTCCCACCTCGTAGTCCGGGATCTGCCGCCGGGGGTAGATCTCAAAGAAGGGCCGGGTCCGGAAGAGGTAGCAGCCGCAGCAGACAAAGGTTTGCCCCAGCAGAAGCGGGAGAAAGAGCCGCTCCTGCTCCAGGTCCCCCCGCCGCTCCGAGGGCGGGGCCGGCCCCCCGTCCTCGCCGATGTAGCGGCTCAGGGAGCGGACGCACTGGTAGGCGGGGTGTTGCCGCAAAAACTCCACCCGGCGGCGGATGGAATCCGGCTCCAGCAGGTCGTCGCTGTCCGGCCAGATGAGAAACTCCCCCGTCACATAGGGGAGCCCCCGGTTGATGGCCCCCGCCGCCCCCCGGTGCTCCCCCTGGAGCAGCCGGAAGGAATAGCCCCGGCGGAGGAAGGCCTCCCGGTAGCCCCGGGCCAGCTCCGCCGTCCCGTCCTCCGAGCCGTCGTCCACCAGGATCATCTCCACATCGTCCCAGCTTTGGCCCAGGACCGATTGTAGCATTGCGGGGAGGTACCGCCGTCCGTTATGCACCGGCGTCACCACCGATACCCTCCCGGGATGCCCTGCGCTGTACTGCTCCATCCTGTTACCTTACCTTTACAAATCCTTTTCCTTCCATGCGGTAGATCTCCTGGCAGGCATCCGCCAGGGCGGGGTGGTGTGTCACCATCAGCAGCGTCCGCCGTCCCCGCAGCTGGCTGATGGAGTCCATCACCGCCTTTTCCGTCTCCAGGTCCAGGGCGGCGGTGGCCTCGTCCATAATAAGGATGCAAAAGTCCTTGTAGAGGGCCCGGGCCAGGGCGATGCGCTGCCGCTGCCCCCCCGAGATGACGGTGCCGTTCTGGCCGATCATGGTGTCCAGCCCCTGGGGCATCCTCTTTACGTCCTCCCAAACCTGGGCGCATTTCAGGCACTCGATGACCCGCTCGTCGTCCCGCTCCCCCGCCATAAACACCACGTTATCCCGCACGGTGCCGTTGTTGAGGAAGATGGTTTGGGGGATGTAGCTTACCACCTCCCCGATGCTGGCCCGGCAGGGGCCCTGGCTGTCGGCGCCGGCTACAATGTCGTAATCGTCGTACCAAACGCTGCCGGCCTGGGGCCGGAGGAGGCCCAGCATCAGGTCCAGGAAGGTGGATTTGCCCGCCCCGGAAAGGCCGATGATGGCCACCGAGCTGCCGGCGGGGAAGGCCACCGAGGCGTTCTCCAGGATGTTCTCCCCCCCGGGGTACCGGAAGGTGAGCCCCTCCACCCGGATGCCCCGGTCCAGCGTCACCCGCTTTTGCCGCAGCCCTGCCCGCTCCGCCTCCCGGGCCTTCATCTCCCGGTACCGCTCCAGCTCCTGGCAGATGGCCTCGTAGTACCGGGTGCCGTACTGGATGGTGGTAAGGGCGGCGACACTCCGTTTGGCGTTGGGGATCATCCGCACCAGCAGGGTGAGGTAGAGCACTGCCTCCGCCAACAACGCGGCCAGGTCCACCCCCAGGGCAAGGATTAGCGCCAGAAAGAGGAACAGGGCCGCCTGCATCACGTTTTGCAGCAGGATGCCCTGGAGGTTCTGCATCAGGGCAAACTCCTTCTGCACCTGGGTGTAGGCCCCGTTGGCCTGCCGGTACTGCCGGATCAGGTTCTCCCGCCGGTTGTCGATCCGCAGCTCCCGGTAGGAGCCGTAGGCGGTGGAGACCAGGCCGTCGGCCCGCAGCTTCAGCAGCCGCATCCGGTCCCCAAAAAGCCTCATGCCAATGCGCTTGCGGAGAAAGAGCAGCAGCATCATGGCCAGGATCAGCAGGCAGCTGGCCACCCCCACCCAGCCGGCAATATAGGTGATGATGACGAAGTAGGCGGCCAGGGTGATGGCGTCCACCACAAGGTCCATGTAGGTGGTGATAAGCCCCGCGCAGACGGTGACGTCGCCCCGCACGCCGTTGATGGCCTCCACCGGGCCCTTTTCGTTGTGGTCCTGGAGCTCCTCGCAGCAGTACAGCTCGTAGATTTTGACCGACCACCGGTGGGCCACGTCGGCCACCAGGACGCTGGAGGCCCTGCTTTTGAGCAGCTCAAACAGCCCCACCACCATCAGCAGCAGGGCCAGCCACACCACCCGGAGCAGCAGCTCCGGGGAGGCGCCGGCGCCAAAGGTCTCCTCGAACACCGGGATCAGCATCGAGACGCTGAAGAGGTTGGCCGCCGGGGTGAGGAAGCAGAGGACCGCGAACCACCGCAGCCGCCGCCTCTCCGGCCCCTCCAGGTAGCCGACCAGCCGTCGTATCATTTCCATGGCAACCGTCCTATCTTGTAAAAAGTCGGATCCACACCCCAAAGGGGAGCCGCCGGTACAGCCCCATCAGCAGCCCCCGCCGGGCGGGCCTTTGGGTGGGCTCCCGCAGCCGGGGCTGGCTGGGGTTGGCCGCCTCCGCCGGGGCGCAGGGGAAGGAGCGGGCCGCTCCCCGCGCCCTCTCCCAAAGGGCCCGCCCCGCCGGGGTGTGGCAGAGCACCACCGAGCAGCCCATCCCGTCGTCAAAGTCCGGCCGCACCGCCTCGATCCCCCAAAAGTCCCCCAGGGTCAGGTCGCTTCCCCGGCGGGTGGTGCAGTAGCGGCAACGGTAGCAGGCGGGCCGCAGGTTTACCCGGGAAAAGTAGGACCGGCAGTAGAGGTCCCGGCTTAGGGGGAGGGCTGTTTCCCGGTCCCCTGTCCGGTAGGCCACCGTCCGGCCGTGGTCGCCCTCCCGCTTATCCCGGAAGGAGAAGGACCGCAGCGTCCCGCCGGCCCGCTTTTCCAGCCAGCCCACATAGTCCCGCCAGATGCCGGGGGAGGGCACCCCGTAACAGACAAGATCGGCCAGCAGCAGCCGGGGATGTTCCCCCGCCAGCGCCCGGACAGCCGCCGCCTGGCAGGGGGTGCCGCAGAAGAGCACCCGCCGCCCCTCCCGCAGCAGCCGGGGGATCTCCTCCAGCGCCCCGGCGATGTCGCTTTGGACATACTTGGTCTTGGTAATCCGGTCCAGCTCCTTGGGGGTCTCCGCCCGGATATGGGCCACCCTGCCGCCGGGGAGGAGCGCCGCGCCGTACACCGCTCCTCCCTCCGCCAGCACCTCACCGGCCAGCAGGGGGAAGATCCCCCCGGAGGAGGAGCCCAGGCGCACCGCGTCCTCCCGGGCCCTGGCCCCCCAGCAGGCGGGAGCCTCCCCGCCTTCCGTCTCCTCCCGGTCGATGGGACAGACGGCGTCACAGGCCCCGCAGCCGGTGCACCGGGCCTTGTCGATCACCGGGTAGAGAAAGCCCTCCCGGTCCGGCTCCATCCCGATGGCCCCTTCCCGGCAGACGGCGGCGCAGGCCCCGCAGCCGGTGCAGCGTTCCTTTTCCACCATGCTCTGTTACCTCGTCTCTCCCTGCTCCGCCAGCTGTAGCTGCCGGGCAATAAACGCCTCCGACTGCTGCCGTGCCGCTGTCAGCCGCTCCGCCGCCCCCTCCCAGTCGGCGGGGGCCGCCAACCGCCGGCGGTCCGATTCTATCTCCCCGGTGGCCAGCCGCTCCGCCAGCCCCAGCTTGTTCAGCAGGTCCCCCATCCGGGCCCCCCGGGTGGTGTGGCAGAAGGTGAGGAAGGGGCGCCGGAACAGAATCGAAAACACCGTTCCGTGAAAGGAATTGGTGATGACACAGGCGGCGTTGCGGAAGTATCCCACAAACTCCGCCGGTCCTACCGCGTCCCGGCTCTCCACCCCCGCCTTGCTCTCCCACCACCGCTGGGCGGAGAGCTGGATGGCGCGCAGGCCCTGCTCCCGGGCAAAGGCGCGGATCTCCTCCGCCATCTCGGTGTTGCGCTGGGTGGCGTAGACCAAGAGGTACCGCTCCTCCTTAGGGGGGACGGCCACCCTTTCCCACTCCTCCCGGTCCAGCAGCAGGGTGGGGTCCAGGACGCAGGCCGGCTCCCTTCCCAGCAGCTCTGCCACAAAGGGGACGGCGCTTTCCTCCCGCACCGAAACCGCCGCGAAGTTTTCCCCCACCTGCCGGGCAAACCGCGCCCGGCAGTCCTCCGGCAGCCGGTCCCCGCCCATGCTGGCGGCATAGGAGGCGATGCGGCAGGACTCCTTCCCCGGCAGCTCCCCCAGGTAGGCGTCGTCCAGCCCCACCGTGATGGCGGGGTTCCAGACCTGGTCGCTGCCCACAAAGAGGCAGCGCAGGCCTGCGAGGGAGAGCTGCTCGGCTCGCCGCACCGGCGGGCGGGTGGTGAGATACTGGCGGCGGAAGCGCCGCATCAGCCGTCTGCGCCGCCAAAACCCGGTTCCCCGGAGGGCGTTCCCCCCCCACCACAGCAGCGGGACCTGGTAGCGGATGCGACCCTGCTGTTGGGTGGCGATCAGGGGGGCCCACCAATACCGTCCGGTGAGCTTTCGGGGGGCGTAGGGGAGGAACACGGCCTCCTCGCCCTGTAGCTCCAGGTACCGCTTCAGGGCATAGGCCTGGAGCATTCCACCGCAGTCGTCTGCCCAGTGAAAGGTCAGCAGTCCGGTCATGATTGTTCCCTCCTTGCCGCTGGTTTTTGTGGTTGTGGCTTTTGCTTATTATAACATGAGCTGCGGGAGGATGGCAACATTGCCGCAACGGGGCGGGGGCCTTCCGGGAGACGAAGCGGCCTGTCCCACAGGTAGTGCCCGCCCGGGCTACCGGGCCGCAGGTCCAGGGCCGCGCAGGCCCTGGTCGCTCCCGCAGGAGCGAAACTCCCCAGGTTGACTATTACAACGGCAGG
>JAAWGY010000136.1 GCA_022795575.1 Angelakisella sp.
GAGGAGCTTTTTCAGCTGCCGAAGCCCCAAAAACGCAGGAAGCCTTGATGGCTTTCAAGTTTTTGGGACAAAGGCAGCTGGGAAAGCTGCCGTCCAGATTGGTGTCGACAATTTTGATGGTTGCTATAGGCTGGTGGTCCCAAAATGCGCCCGCCAATTGCATCGGCGGGCTGTTTTGGGGAGATAGCGGCTACTCCTAACCCCGGCCGCGGTTTGCGCTTCCCGATTAGGTGGGTGCGTAACCGCCATTGGCCCCATCCTCACCACCACGCCGCTGTTTGAAACCGCGGCCTGACGGCCTGATTGGACGGTAAGGCCCCGTTCTTTGGCATACGCCCTGCTGTTCTTGCAGCCGCCCTGGGGCCTTTCGCTCCTGCGGGAGCGACCAGAGGCGCTGCCTCTGGACTCCGCAAGCCTTTGAAAAGGCTTGACCGAAACTTTTGCGGGCCTGCGGCCTTTGGTTGGCAGCGTCTGCGCTCTATGAAAGGCGGACACTTCATGAACCCTCGCCAGATTACCGCTGCCGCGCTCCTCCAGGTGGAGCGTCAGGGCGCTTACTCCAACCTTACCCTGGAGCCGTTCTTCGCCCGGGAATCCCCCTCCCCCCAGGACCGCGCCTTTGCCTCCGCCCTCTTCTACGGCGTCCTGGAGCGCCAAATCACCCTGGACTGGCACCTCTCCCATTACTCCAAAACCCCCATCGCCAAGCTGGACCCCCTCCCCCGCGCCGCCCTCCGCCTGGGCGCCCTCCAGCTGATGTTCTTCCCCTCCGTCCCCCCCGCCGCCGCCGTCAGCCAAAGCGTCGACCTCACCCGCGCCCTGGGCGCCCCCCGCGCCGCCGGCTTCGTCAACGGCGTCCTCCGCCAAATGGCCCGCCAAGGCTGCGCCGCCCCTCCCCCCAAGGACAAGCTCACCGCCCTTTCGGTGGAGTACTCGGTCCCCGCCCCCCTCATCCAGCTTTGGCGAAAAGCCTACGGCCACCAAAACGCCCTGCAGATCCTCCAGGGCTCCCGAGGCCCCGCCCCCGTCTTTGTTCGGGTGAACACAGTACACACCACCCTCCCCGCCCTCCGCGCCCGCCTGACCCAGGAGGGGATCCCCAGCCAGCCGGTCCCCGGCGTCCCCGATGCCCTCCTCCTCCCGGACCCCGGCCGCGTCGACGCCATCCCCGCCTTCCGGGACGGACTCTTTCATGTCCAGGATATCTCCAGCCAGCTCTGCGCCGCCGCCCTGGACCCCCGCCCCGGTATGGATGTCCTGGACCTCTGCGCCGCCCCCGGGGGCAAGACCTTTACCATCGCCCAGCGGATGGCCAACCAGGGCCGCATCCTGGCCCGGGACCTCCACCCCCACCGCCTCCGCCTGGTGGAGGAGGGCGCCGCCCGCCTGGGCCTGACCTGTATCGAAACCGCCCCCGGCGACGCCCGGGAATTTGCCCCCGCCCTGGCAGAACGGTTCCACCGTGTCCTCTGCGACGTGGTCTGTTCCGGCTTCGGCACCCTCCGCCGCAAGCCGGAGATCCGCTATAAGCCCCTGGAGAGCATCGCCGGCCTCCCGGAGCTCCAGTACGGCATCCTTGCCACCGCCGCCCGGTACCTGAAGCCCGGCGGCAGGCTGGTCTATTCCACCTGTACCCTGAACCCTGCGGAAAACGAGGCGGTGGTGGAGCGCTTTTTAGCGGAGCACCCCGACTTTGCCCCCGCCGCGCCCCCCCGAACCTACATCAACGGACAAGACGGCCTGGACTGCGACGGCTTCTTTACCGCCCCCCTCCAGCGCCGGGAGGAGGTGTCCCCATGACCGACCTGCTTTCCCTCCCCCTGCCGGAGCTGACCCGCTGGGTGACACAGGAGCTGGGGGAGCCCAAATACCGGGCCGGGCAGCTTTACCACTGGCTCCACAAAAAACAGGTCTCCGCCTTTGAGGAGATGAGCAACCTCCCCGCCCCCCTTCGCCAAAGGCTGGCCCAAACCGCTTTTATTACCCCCGTCACCACCCGGCGGCGGCTGGAATCCGCCCTGGACGGCACCCGGAAATTCCTCTTCGCCCTGGCCGACGGCAGCTGCGTGGAGGCGGTTTGGATGGAGTACCACCACGGCCCCAGCCTCTGCATCTCCACCCAGGTGGGGTGCCGGATGGGGTGCCAGTTCTGCGCCTCCACCCTGGGGGGACTGGTCCGCAACCTCACCCCCGGGGAGATGCTCCAGGAGGTCTACGAGGCCCAGCGCCAGATGGGCCGGCCCATCTCCTCCCTGGTGCTGATGGGCATCGGGGAGCCGCTGGATAACCTCCCCAACGTCCTGGCGTTTTTGGAGATCCTTTGCTCCGAGGAGGGGCAGCAGCTGGGCTGGCGCCATGTTTCCCTCAGCACCTGCGGCCTTATCCCCGGCATCCGGGAGCTGATGGACAAAAGGCTGGGCCTCACCCTCTCCATCTCCCTCCACGCCCCGGACGACGCCGCCCGCAGCGCCATTATGCCGGTAAACCGGAGCTACCCCATCGGGGAGCTGATGGCGGTCTGCCGGGAGTACTTCGCCGTCACCGGCCGGCGCGTCTCCTATGAGTACGCCCTCATCGACGGGGTAAACGACAGCCCGGAGCAGGCGGCGGCCCTGGCCCGGCTGCTCAAGGGCCAGACCTGCCATGTCAACCTCATCCCCGTCAACCCGGTGGCGGAGCGGGCCACCCGCCGCAGCAGCCGGGCGGCGGTGGAACGGTTTGCCCGGCGGCTGGGCCAGCTGGGGGTAAACGCCACTGTCCGGCGGGAGCTGGGCTCCGACATCGCCGCGGCCTGCGGCCAGCTGCGGCGGCAGAGCGCCGCCTCACCGGAGGAGGCGTAAAAAATGGAAAAAAATTTCCTGTTTTGACGATTTTCTTTGAAGAAATCTTTGCCTTTTTTCCGTTTATTGGGTAGAATATAAGGTGAAAGCTTTTTGCCCCCCTGTAAGGGGGCGGTGGAGAAGGAGGTGACTGGCTTGGGCCTGCGTATCTTTGGAGCCACCGACCGGGGGATGGCCCGGTCGGTCAACGAGGACCGGTTTGCCGGGGCGGTCCTGGCCCCGGACTTTGGCTACGGCCTGGTCTGCGACGGCGTGGGGGGGGCCAAGGCCGGGGATGTGGCCAGCACCGTGGCCCGGGACGAAATCCGCCGTGGGCTGGAGGCCGCCTGCCGCCCGGGCATCGACCAGCGGTCGGTGGGGCTGATGATGGAAAGCGCCATCTCCACCGCCAACTCCCTGGTCTACCACCGGGCCTCCCAGGACCCCGCCCTGCTGGGGGGGATGGGCACCACCCTTTGCCTGGCGGTGGTGTACGACGGGGGCAGAGTCTGCATCGCCAACGTGGGGGATAGCCGGGGGTACCTGCTGCGGGGGGGGGAGCTGCGCCAGCTCACCACCGACCACACCCGGGCCCAGCTCCTCTTTGACCGGGGGGAGATTACCGCCCGGGAGCTGGAGCGCCACCCGGACCGCAACCGTTTGACCCGGGCCATCGGGGTGGAGCCCGCCGTTGAGGCGGACTACAGCGAGCTGCGGCTGGAGCCGGGGGACACCCTGCTCCTCTGCTCCGACGGGCTGTACAACATGATGGACCCGGTGACGCTGCGGGAGTGCCTGCGCCAGTCCCTTACCCAGGGGGACGCCCAATGCCTTATCGACGCGGCCAACGCCATGGGTGGGCGGGATAACATCACCGCCGTCATCATCACGCTGGAGGACGAGAATGGATAATTTTGTGGGAAAAATGCTGGAGGGCCGTTACCTGGTGGAGGAGCTCATCGGGGTGGGGGGGATGGCCAACGTCTACCGGGGCTACGACACGGTGGAACGCCGCACCGTGGCCATCAAGATGCTCCGGGACGAGTGCGCCGGCAACGAAGAGTATCTGCGCCGCTTCCGCAACGAGTCCAAGGCCATCTATTCCCTGAACCACCCCAACATTGTCAAGCTCTACGACGTGCTGCTGGACCGGCGCAACCCGGTCATCGTTATGGAATACGTGGAGGGCTCCACCCTTAAGGACTACATCAGCCAGCGGGGGGTGGTAAGCCCCAGCGTGGCGGCCTCCTTGGCCATCCAGCTGGTGCTGGCCCTGCGCCACGCCCACGATAACGGCATCGTACACCGGGACGTCAAGCCCCAGAACATCATCATCAAGGACGACGGCAGCATCAAGGTCATGGACTTTGGCATCGCCCAGTTTTCCACCTCCCACACCCGCACCATGACCGACCGGGCCATCGGCTCGGTGCACTACATCAGCCCGGAGCAGGCCCGGGGGGAGGGGGAGGTGGACCAGCGCACCGACCTGTACTCCACCGGTGTTATCCTCTTCGAGATGCTCACCGGACGCCTCCCCTTTGAGGCGGACTCCCCGGTGGGGGTGGCCATCAAGCAGATCGAGGCCCGGGCGCTGCGCCCCCAGGAGATCAACCCCGCCATCCCGGACGGGCTGGAGGACATTACGGTAAAGGCCATGTGCAAGGACCCGGACCGCCGGTACCAGACGGCGGGGGAGATGCTCCGCGACCTGGAGCAGTTCATCCAGAACCCCAACGTCTACTTTGGCTATACCGAGCTGGAAACGGCCATGGAACGGGGGAGCGACGTGCAGCGGTTTTTAGACGACAACAGCGCCCCTCCCCGGCGGGGGAGCCGGGAGGAGCGGGGTGGCAGAGGAGGCAAAAACGCCGCCTCCCGCCGCCGGCACCAGGAAGAGGAGGAGGACAGCCCGCCGCCCCGCAAAAAGAAAAAGCGCCGGCGCATCACCTACCTGACGGTGCTGTTCGGCATCACCTGCGCCTTTGTGGTGGGCACCCTGATCTTTATTGGAATGATGCTGCACATCAACAAGCCCTTTGAGAAGGTGCCGGAGGACGACTGCCCCCAGCTGGTGGGCCAGGACCTGGAAACCGCCCAAAAGAGCAACAAAAAGTTTGTCATCGAGGTAGAGAGCCAGGAGTTCAACAACCAGTACCCCACCGGCGTTATCTTTGAGCAGACCCCCACCTCCGGCAAGCGGGTAAAGGAGGGGATCACCATCAAGGTTAAGGTGAGCACCGGCAACCAGGAGCTGACCATGCCCGACTGCATCGACCAGGAGGCGGCGCTGGTTTACGCCAAGCTTACCGGCATGGGGCTGGACTACGTGGTCTCCGAGGAGACCAGCCCCACCATCAAGGAGGGCAACGTCACCCAGACCATACCGGGGATGAACGAGAAGGTGTACAGCGGGGATGTCGTCACCGTCTTTGTCAGCACCGGCACCGGTAAAGCCAAGGTCGCGGTGCCGGATGTGATGACCTGGGATATCTCCATCGCCCAGGATACCCTGGCGGCAGCGGGGCTAAAGGCCAGCATCAAGTACGAGGCCAGCACCATGGACCCGGGGATGGTCATCAACCAGAACCCCAAATCCCCGGCGCGGCTGGATGTGGGCAGCACCGTCTACCTGACGGTGGCCAGCGACGATGTGGTCCCCACAGCGGATTACAAGCTCCGGGTGTTCTTTACCGAGAAGATGCAGAGCTCCGGGGAGACCTACCAGATCTCGGTGACGGTGGACGGCTCCAACGCCTATACCGCCATCATCGACCCCGCGGAGCAGCGGGCGGTGACGGTGCCCCTCAGCGGCGAGGGGCTCTCGGTGGCGGATGTGTATGTGGACGGCCATCTCTACCAAAGCATCCGGATTAACTTTGAGGAAGGAACCTCCAGCATCATGGCGGATAACAGCGGCGAGTTTTAGCCGACCCATAGGGCAGGGCCTGTGCCAAACGGCACAGGCCCTGCCTTTTGCATATCGGCCGCCGGGCCGCCAACAATAAAAGAGCGACCCGGCCGGCCAAGGGGAGGGGATGCGCCTGTCCCCTTTTGCCGCCCTGTTCTGTCCGCCGCCGGCGCACAAAACTAAAATGTAACCGCCGCTACAAAAAGTTTAACAAAAAATTCACAGAAATTCCCCCCAAACCGCCGGTTTGCGCCCCGCGCCCCCCTTGACTTTCCAAAAAAGCTGGGTAAAATATACTTAAATATTTTTTACAAAATATTTTAATGAAAGTGATGACGAAGGAGAAATGAGAAGATGAGCACCTTTGAGAAAGTGAAAGAGACCATCCTGGAGACCCTGAGCTGCGACGAGGCCGACGTCACCCTGGAGGCCACCCTCACCGACGACCTGGGGGCCGACAGCCTGGACGCGGTGGAGCTGAACATGGCCCTGGAGGAGGCCTTTGGCGAGGGCATCCCCGACGAGGAGCTGGAAAAGCTGAAGACGGTAAAGGACATCGTGGACTACATCGACGCCCGCCAGTAAGAGCCTATTCAGGATCTCCCGGTGCGCCGAATGGACGGGTATTTTTTCGTCCTGCAAGGCAAAAAACCTCGGAGCCCTTCGGGCACGTCTGCTTCGCA
>JAAWGY010000137.1 GCA_022795575.1 Angelakisella sp.
CCTGGGGAGTTTCGCTCCTGCGGGAGCGACCAGGGCCTGCGCGGCCCTGGACCTGCGGCCCGGTAGCCCGGGCGGGCACAACGTGAGGGACAGGCTGCTCTCTTTCCCATAGGGCTCCCCCGGAGGGCGGAGGGGGCACACGGGGGACTGGTTCCCCCGTGAGGCGCAGCGGAGCCGAAGGCTCCCCGGACCTTCCGCAGAAGGTCCCTGCGCCTCCCAGGGCCTGCGCGGCCCTGGACCTGCGGCCGGGTAGCCCCGGCGGGCACATCGTGAGCGAAAGCCTACCGCATCTATCTATCCTCGCAGCCCCTCCGACAAAGCACCCATCCCCCAGCTAAAACCGATAGTATTGGTAGCTCTCAATCTGTAGCAGCTTGTACTGCTCATCCCGGATCACGTAAACATCCACCTCGCCGCCCTCATAAGAGTAGTAGCTGCCCGCCATCTGGTCCTCCAGCACATGGACCGGCTTGCCATTCATCTGCCAGCGGCCGTCTTTGTCCTTCTCCAGGCCGTACTCTTTATACTGGGCAGCAGTCTGCTCCGGATCCAGCGCCGGCCCCACCAGCACCCGGAAAGCCCCCGGCTCCACCCCAAACTCCCTGGCCAGCCGCTTCTGGAGCTCCTTTTCCAGCGACTTCACCCGGAGATCATCGGGGGCGCTGTACCGCAGCATCTCCATAATGACGGCGTTGCTGCGGCTTCGGGCGTAGTCCCGGCTCCCTCCAAGGTCGATGGGGCGGTTCAGCACTGCCCGGGCAACATAGGTGCTGCCGCTGTAGCACCAGTCGCTGAGGTAGTTGTAAAAGAAGGTCTGGCCGCAGGTGGCAAAGGCAGTGGCAGAGGTGAGAACCACCACCGCGGCTGCGGTAAGGGTAAGCGCCCCCAGCCTGCGGTAGGACAGCACCCCCCTTACCCGCCGCTCCACCTCGGTACGGCTGAAGGCGCTGGCAAACAGCCCACCGGAAAGCCCCGGTACCGCCATCCGCAGCAGACTTTGGGCGTAGGGGGCGCTTTCCTCCTGCCCCAGCAGCGATAGAGCAGCCTCGTCACAGGCGGCCTCCATGTCCCGGCAGAGCTCCCGGGCCATCAGCCAGACCAGGGGGTTGTACCAGTGGAGGCAGAGGACGCCTATCATGATGAGCTTGACCAGATTGTCCCGCCGCCGGATGTGCATCGCCTCGTGGGTAAGGATGTGCCGCAGCAGTCCCCGGTCGCCAAAATCCAGCGAGGCGGGGAGAAGAATGACAGGGCGCAGAATCCCCACCACCACCGGGCTTTGGATGGTGTCGCAGCTGTGTACCCCGGCGTTTACCCGGCAGGCAATCAGCGTCTGCCGGACGGTGTCGTTTTCCTCGATGGGGTAAAGGCCGTTAAAGTGGTTCCGCCCCCAAATGTACCGGTAAAAAAAGGCCAGGGCAACCACCACCATCCCCGCCAGCCCAATGCCGCCGAAGCCCATCCCCAGCTGGCCCATCAGGGAGGGGGCGTTGCCAATGTGGGCCAACGCCTCCGGCCACAGGTTCTGGTCCTCCGCCACCTGGAGTGCCAAGGAGTATTCCTGGTCCTCTTTGGGGATAAAGCCGAAGTCGATGTCACCGCTGCCGGAGGTGACGGTAACGTCGCTGACGGCGGCCACAAGGGGGCCCTTGTAGATGGCTGTCGCCTCCTCCTCTGACCACCAGGTTGAGCCAGCATCCTCCAGGAAGGAGGGCACCGGCAGGGACAGGGGGCTGGAGACCGAAAAGGGCACCAGCAGCCGCACCAGCACCAGGGCCCAAAGCACCGGCATCATCCGCTTGGGGAGCCGCCGGCCCAGGGTCAGCCGGATGGCCAGCACCACCATTATCATTACCCCGCCGTAAATGCTCATCAGCCACAGGGGCATACCAAAACGGAACTGAATCATCTTTTTTCCCCGCCTTTCTCCTGGATCAACCGCAGCAGCTCCTGGGTGTCCTCCTCCCCGATTCCCCGCTCCCGGAGAAAGGAGGAGAAAAACAGCTCGCTGCTGCCGCCAAACATCCTTTCAATCAGGGCGTTGGTCTCCTCCCGCTGTACCGCCGCCCGTTCCACCAGGGGGGTACAGAGGAAGTCCGGCTCGTCCCGGCGGACCGCCCCCTTTTCCACACATTTTTTGATGACGGTATAGGTGGTGTTTTTGTTCCAGCCAATCCGCTGGGACAGCACCTCCACCACCCTGCGGGCGGGAACCGGGCCCTCATCCCACAGCACCTCCATCACCTTCCGCTCCGAATCAAAGAGCTTCATTTTCCTGACCTTCCTTTCTGGCCGGCAGGACAGGGGCACAGGGGAGGCTCCCGCCCTTTTCCAGCCGCCGGCCTAAGCCGGACGATTGCAATCGTCTGACTAAAGACTACCACAGTCGTCTGCCGCCGTCAAGACGATTGCGGTAGTCTTAACAGATTGTTCAGAAATCGGGGAATAGGGGCGGGATGACCGGCCCCAAGGGACACTCCCTCACTGCCGGAAACCCTCTTTTCCCGGAAACTTTACAATTATTTCATTGCAAAGCTCATCCGCCTACCCTATAATAAGAAGAAACGCAATGCCGCCTTTTCCGGCCCGCCCGGAGGGCGCCGTATTTTAGGGGCTGAATCCGCAGCTCCAAAGAGCCCGTATTCACAGCTTCTTACTTTTGCGATAGGAGTTGATACCTTGTCGAACTATACCGGATACCGCTGCCCGGTGTGCGGCAAAGCCTTTGCCCCCGGGGATGATGTGGTGGTCTGCCCCGACTGTGGCACCCCTCACCACCGGGAATGCTACCGGAGCCTTGGCCGCTGCGCCCAGGAGGACAAGCACGCCGCCGGAGAGCAATGGTCCCCTGCCCCCTCGCCGGAGGACATCCCTGCCGCCGGAGGCCAGGCCACCCTCATCTGCCCCCGGTGTGGTTCCCACAACCCGGCGGGGAATATCTTCTGCCAGGTCTGCGGCCATCAGCTCACCGCCGGGCAGGTCCCCGGCCAGCCTGTTCCGCCGCCCCCCGGCCCCCAGCAGGGTTACCGGCCCTTTGGCCAGGAGGAGGCCCCCCGGCAGGACCAGGGCTTTGGTCCCGGCGCTGCCGGCTGCGGGGGTACGCCCCAGTGGTTCCGCAACATCTTCCCGGAGTTAGGGGACGACCAGGAGCTGGCCCCCGGCGTTACAAACCGGGATGTCTGCTACTACGTGGGTCCGAATTCCTTCGTCTTTCTCCTCCGGTTTCAGCGGCTGCTCCAGCCGGGCTTTAAGATTTCGGTAAACTGGTCCGCCTTCTTCTTTTCCTTCTTCTACTGCTTCTACCGCAAGATGTATAAGCTGGGGGCGCTGCTGCTGGCCATTGTGGCCGGCTCCATGGTGCCGGTCTTTTGGGCGGCCTACCCTCTCTTTGCCGAGATTTGGGCGGAATACGGCACCCTCACCATGGACGCCCTCTATGCCCTCTCCTCCCCGGCGGCCCAGCAGTTTGCCTCGGCCGCCATGCTCTTCCGCACAGTATCGCTGCTGGTAAGCCTCTTCTGCGGCTTTTTCTTCAACAGCCTGTACTGCCGCCGGGCCTGCCAGGAGATCCGCACCGTGCGGGAGACAGGGCACTTTTCCTCCGGCTCGCCGGAGTACCGCTACGCCCTGGCCCACCGGGGCGGGGTAAACCTCAACGCCGTGCTGGTGGCGGTCTGCACCCTGATGGTCTTCTACATCATCGGCTGTGTGGGTTTAACCTACCAACTCATGTAAAGGACGTGCTGCCATGAAAGTAACAAAAGCCGTTATCCCCGCCGCCGGCCTGGGCACCCGTGTGCTCCCCGCCACCAAGTCGGTGCCCAAGGAGATGCTGCCTATTGTGGACCGCCCCGCCATCCATTATATTGTAGAAGAGGCGGTGCGGGCGGGCATCACCGATATTCTCATCATCACCAGCCGGGGCAAATCCAGCGTGGAGGATTACTTTGACCGCGCCCCCGAGCTGGAGGAGCGGCTGCTGGCCTCCGGCAAGGAGGAGCTGTACCGCCAGATCACCGAAGTGACACAGATGGCCAACATCCAGTACGTCCGCCAGCAGGAGGCCAAAGGGCTGGGACACGCCGTCCTCTGCGCCAAAAGCTTTGTGGGCAGCGATCCCTTTGCCGTCCTCTATGGGGACGACGTCATCATCTCCCCGCCGGACCAGCCCGCCATTGGGCAGCTCTGCGCCGCCTACGACCGGTACGGCCTGGGGGTGGTGGGCATCAAGGAGGTGACGCCCCAGCAGATCCTCCGGTACTCCTCCCTGGCGGTGGAGCCCCTGGAGGACCGGATCTTCCGCGTCACCGATATGGTGGAGAAGCCCACGCCGGATAAGGTCCTTTCCCTCTACTCCATCCTGGGGCGGTGCGTCCTCCCCGCCGAGGTCTTCTCGATACTGGAGAACACCCCGCCGGGGGCAGGCGGGGAGCTTCAGCTCACCGACGCCATGCGCACCATCACCCATACCCGGGGAATGACGGGGGTGGACTATGTGGGTAAGCGGTACGATATGGGCAACAAGCTGGGTGTGCTGGAGGCCATTGTGGAGGTGGGGCTGGCCCACCCGGAGATTGGGGAGGGGTTCCGGGACTACCTGCGGGGCCTTTGCGGGACGCTGTAAGCTCTTTACTGCCGGGCACAGGCCGGCGACCATTGGGAGAAATTTCCTGGTTTTTTGTAAGAATAGCGGCGAAGGACTTGACAAGCCGGTCCTTCGCCGCTATAATCATAGTGTTATGCCATATGTTGGCTTAACTCCTTGCCCCATTGGGAATATGGGGCCTAATGTCCATAAGGAGGTGTAAAAAATGAGCAAACCTAACGCAAGCTACGAAACTGTCATGGTGATCACCACCAAAGACGGGGAGGAGGCCACCACTTCCATCATCGAGAAGTTCAAGGGCCTGATCGAGAGCAACGGGACCATCGAGTCGGTGGATGATTGGGGCAAGCGCCGTCTGGCCTACGAGATCCAGGACCAGCTGGAGGGCCACTATGTGCTGGTGAATTTCACCTGCCCCCCCGAGTTCCCCGCAGAGCTGGACCGCGTTTACAAGATTACCGATGGCATCCTGCGCTCCCTGATTGTCGCCAAGTAAGGAGGTTTTGTCATGTTCAACAAGGCAATCCTTATCGGGCGGCTGGTTGCCGACCCGGAGCTGCGGCAGATTCCCAACGGCACCTATGTCACCACCTTCCGCATCGCGGTAGACCGTCGCTTTAAGAGCCAGGACGGCGAGCGCAAGGCGGACTTTATCGACATCGTCAGCTGGCGGCAGCAGGCAGAATTTGTTTGCCGGTACTTCCACAAGGGGGACGCCATCGGTGTCGATGGCTCCATCCAGACCAGGAGCTACGAGGACCGCCAGGGCAACAAGCGCACCGCCTTTGAGGTGGTGGCCGACAACGTCTTTTTTGTAGGCGGCAAGAGCAGCGGTAACGGCGGCGGCACATGGTCCGGCCAGGCCGCGGCGCCTGCTCCCGTCCCTGCGGCCCCCGCCCCTGCCGCTCCGGTGGCCTACTCCAACGGAGCCGCCAGCGACTTTGAGGAAGTGGAGATCGACAACGACCTCCCCTTCTAACCCCGGATACTGACATTGACTTTACCTGTAAAAGGAGGTTTTTCCTATGGCTATGGATCGTTCCGACCGTCCTATGCGGGACCGCCGGCCCAAGCGCAAGGTCTGCGCCTTCTGCGCCGACCGCGTCGAGGATATCGATTACAAGGATATCCCCCGTCTGCGCCGCTATCTCTCCGAGCGGGCCAAGATCGTCCCCCGCCGTGTCACCGGCACCTGCGCCCGGCACCAGCGCCAGCTCACGGTTGCCATCAAGCGCGCCCGGCATCTGGCGCTGCTGCCCTACATCAGCGACTGATTCTGCTGGTTTTATAGCGCCGATTAAGGCCCTTTCCCGGTTGGGAAAGGGCCTTTTGTTTGTTGAAAGGGGCTGTTGGGGGGAGGGGGGCCTGGTATGGCTGTTCTAAATGGATAAGCTTTGCTTTGGGGGGGGAGGCTTTTAGGCCCGTCTGCCAAAAATGCGCCCGCCCACACAACCAAACAAGGCCACAAACCAGCAAGCCCATCCAAAACCAATCCCCCCGGCGGCCCCGAGGGCCGAAGGCCAAAGGGGTTCTTCCCCCCGCAGGGAATCAAAATCCGCCGGAGGCACCACCCGACCGAAGGGAGGGAATCCCCCCGCAGGGAATCAGATCCGCCGGAGGCACCTTATCAGGCCAACCGGAAGGAGGGAGCGGGCCATTTCGCTTCCCCTGCAAGGCCCCTGGGGCCTGTCCCCCAGCAGGGCCAGCCGCCCAACCAAGCATCGAGCAACCACACGTTGAGATTGAGGCTGTCACCCATGCAGAAGAACCGAGCCCAAGCGGTCCAGGCGGCGTTAGGGGA
>JAAWGY010000138.1 GCA_022795575.1 Angelakisella sp.
TCCAAAGGGCTGCGAAGCAGCCCCTACGGCCAACCGCCGAAGGCGGCTCTTAGGCCGTGCCTCCCCTGAAAGGGGAGGTGTCGCCCGCAGGCGACGGAGGGGTTCCCCCGCAACGCCAGCGCTGGGGAATTTCGCTCCTGCGGGAGCGACCAGGGCCTGCGCGGCCCTGGACCTGCGGCCCGGTGGCCCGGGCGGGCACAACCGGTGGGACAGGCCGCTGCGTTTCCCGGCAGGCGCGTTTTTGCCCCCCGGTCAATCGTAGACCTTATACAGCCCCCAAAAATTCCGCTGGCGCAGCTCCCCCTCATTCTCCCGATACCACCGCTGCACATACTCCGGAGCCTCCTCCCGGGGTAGAAAGAAACTGCTCCCCATCCGGTCCTCGCCAACAACGGTAATCAGAAACCCCGGCACAGAGGGATGACAATCCGCCCCCAGGCAAAGGGAAAGAACCTCCCCAACCTGCTCCGGCTCCCGAATGATGCCGCACCGTTCAATCATGTAGGAGAAGGAGCGGTCCTTGGTCAAGGGATCCCCATCCACCGGGTCCAGATCCCGTGGCCCCCGGCCGGTCCAGTAGGCCATCCCCCTCTCGCTGCGGGGATCCCCCCACCACTCCAGCAGCAGATACTCCGCCTCCCGCTCCCGGGAGCGAAGGTAGTCCGAAAGACCGTTGGCCCGGATAGCCGACAAAGTGGCGCTGTCAGTCTGGTAAACCGGCAGGCGGAAGTCCTGCCACAGCTCCCGGTCGGCAGGGTAGACACCGCCGTAGTCGTGAGGATCACGAGTCTCCACAATGAGGTAAGCCGCCGCCCGGGCAGATCCGTCCCGGAAGCTGCCGTAATCGAAGACCTCCGCATCGGCCTTGGCCCCGGCAAGGATGGCAGCGATGGCCTCCCGGTCGGTGAGGCGGCGGGAGGTTGCCAGCCCGGAGGAATCGCTGACCCGGATGGAAACAACGTCCTCCGGCAGGATGGTAAAGCGAGGATCGGTCTGGCGGCGGAGCTCCAGGTCCTCTTCCAGCGCCAGCAGCAGCTTCAGGTCCCGGGGGGGATTGTCCCAGTAGTGGGAGAGGAATTGGTCGTATTCCCGGGTGACGCCGTCGTGGTACCAGAAGTGAAGCTCACCCCCCAGCTGCCGCTTGCCAGCCCCCTGCTGAGCCCGTAGAAGGCTGCGGTGGAGCTCCACCACCGTCTGGATAGCCTCCGGGGAGGAAAGGGCAACGTTGCGGTAGCTCTGGACACCCTTCCCCAGATCCCGGCTGAGGGCCGGGGAGGCCAGCTCCCCGTACCGCCCCCGGTAGCTGATGATAACCTGGTCCACCTTGGCCGGGTCCGGGACGTGCTCCACGTACCAGGGGGCCGAGGACAGGGCCCATGCCGCCGCCGTAACCCCCGCGGCCATCAGCGCCACAACCGGAAGGGCCCTTTTCTGCCCCCGGAGCCTCCGGACGGCGATAAAGTGGTAGGCCAGCGCCGCCACAAGGGCAAAGAGGAACACCATGGGCAGAAGGGGAAGCCGGTAGCCGGTGAGGTTGACCTCCGCGTCGTAGGTGGCCGAGGCGCTGTGAAAGGCCATGCCAAGGAGCAGCCCGGCCAGCAGAGCCGCCGTCCCCTGCCCCAGCAGCAGAAGGGGCCGGGCGGTCCAGGAGCTCCCCGCCCGCTCGCAGGGGCGCCGGCGGAAAAGGTAGCAGGCCAGCCATAGCAGCAGACCGCCCAGCAGCAGGTGGGGGAGAAAGAACCAAGCCGCCCTGTCCGCAAGCTCCCCGCTGCCCACCCGCCAGGGGTTGGCGCAGTAGTACCGCAGCAGCACCGGGGAGGTGGAAAGCAGCGGCACCAGCACCCGGTCGGTGCTCCAGGAGGAGGTGCCGAAGCCGATGAGGTATTCCTCCATCACCATAATGGCGGAGAACAGCAGGGTGGCAGGGGCCAGGGTGAGGAGGAGGGCGTAAAAGGCGTTTTTCAGGAGGCCCCCCACCAGCACCGCCGTCAAGTGAACGATGGCGATGATGACCAGTACCGTCACCATCCAGGTGAGGTAATCCAGCAGGAAGTCCCCTGCCGGCAGCTCCCCGCCCAGGCGGAACGCCCCCGCCGCCAGCACCAAAAGGTAGTTCAGCGCCACCGGAAGGGATACCGTGAGGAAGGCCGCCCCGGCGCTTGCCAGCAGCAGGCTCTGCCGCCCCACCGGCAGGCTGTGGTAAAGGTCCAGCTGCCGGGGGGAGTGGATCCACCTGGCCTGATAGAGGGCCAGCAGGAAGGTCCCTGCCGCCATGGCCACAAGAAAGGGACGCTTCGAAAGCTCGGTATACAGGTAGTGTCCGCCGTAGTCGTCCAGCAGGCTGAGGGCATAGGGGACCGTCAGTGTCCCAAAGGCGGTGGCAAAAAAGGCAGCCGCCGCCGGCAGGTTGTTGTGCAGCATCCAGTACAGAAGCGGGGGAAGCTCCCGCTTAAAGCAGCTCGTTGTAGTCATAGCCCGATACCTCCGTTTCTGCGATGAATACCTCCTCCAGGGTGAGGGGGGCGGTTTGGAGAAGGAGGGGCTGGCGGTCCCGGAGGACGGCCACGGCCTCCTCCGGCCGGCCCCGGATCAGCAGGCTTACCACCTGTCCCTGATCCTCCCGCCGGAGGATGCAGAGGCCCAGGGAGTCCCAGTCCACCGGGGCGGCAAAGGCCGCCTGGACCTTGCAGAACCCCTCCCGCAGCTGGTCCAGCTCCCCCTCCAGCCGCAGCCGGCCCTGGGAAAGCAGCCCCACATGGTCGCAAAGGTCCTCCAGCTCCCGCAGGTTGTGGCTGGCGATAACCACCCCAAGCTGCCGCTCCTCTACCGCCTGGATCAGCAGCCCCCGGACCAGCCGGCGGACCACCGGGTCCAGGCCGTCGAAGACCTCGTCCAGCAGCAGGTAGGGGGTGCGGCAGCTAAGGGCCAGCAGGATGGCCGCTTGGCGCCGGGTCCCCTTGCTGAGGCCCCGGAAGCGCTTTTGGGCCGGGACCGGGAAGAGCTGGCAGAGGCGCAGGTGCTCCTCCTGGTCAAAGGTGGGGTAGACGCGCCGGTAAAAGCCGGCCAGCTCCGCCAAGCTGGAGCCCGGCGGCAGGTAGGGGTCGTCGGGGAGGAAAAAGACCTGTCCCCGGGCGGTGGCATCGTCCCAGACAGGGGTGCCGTCCACCAGCACCTCCCCCTGGTCGGGGCGGTATACCCCTGCCAGGTGCCGCAGCAGGGTGGATTTACCGCTGCCGTTGGGGCCGACAAGGCCGTAGATGCCTCCGCCGCCGATGCGTGCCGAAAGCTCCTGTAGGGCCACCGTGCCGCCAAAGCGTTTGGTGACGTTTTTTGCTTCAATCATGACGTTTCCTCCTTTTCGGGCCAAGCGCCGGATAGGATTTGGCCGGCCTCCTGGCAGCTGATGCCAGCCAGGGCGGCCTGCCGGGCGGCCTCCTCCAGGGACTGCACCGCCTGGCGGCGGAGCACCTCCTGGGCGGCTTGCCGCTGCTGGACAAAGCTGCCCCGCCCCGCCGCCGAGGCGATCACCCCCCAGCCCTCCAGCTCCTGGTAGGCCTTTTGGACGGTGTTGGGGTTGGTGTTCAGCTGGGCGGCCAGGCTCCGCACCGAGGGGAGGCGGCTCCCCTCCGGCCAGACGTCCAGGAGGATCAGGGTGATGATGCCGTTTTCGATCTGCCGGTAGATGGGCACCCGGCTTTGCAGGTCCAGGGTCAGCATAGGGTCCCTCCCAACTGTACCAAGTGTATGATTACGATTAGTACAGTTTGAGTATAGCACAGCGGCGGGGAGCTGTCAAGGGGTTGGTTGTGTCCGGAAGATGGAAAAAATAGAAAAATTCTTCTTGACAAACGCCGGAACCTAAGATATAATAAGAAAGCTGTTTCGGCAGTATATCTTGCCCGATTGTGTAAGGGTAGCACGACAGACTCTGACTCTGTTTGTCTGGGTTCGAATCCTAGTCGGGCAACCAACGGGGTGCCCCAGCATCCCGATCAGGCCCCCTCGTCCGAGGGGGCCTTTGCTTTACACAAAACCCCCGGTATCTGCCAGGGCAACCCGGAAAAACCAGTGGCGCATCACTGGTTTTTCCTTTTCCGCGGCGGATAACCGGGATTTTGGGAGGAGCAGGAGGGGATAAGATTGCGGACCAACGACGAGATTTTATCGGATGCCCGGATGCTGTACGACCTTCTTTCCCAGGCGGAGGAGCTTCCCGGCCCGGCGGAGATGGTGCTGGCCATGGGGGGGAGCGACCTTGGCGTGGCCGACACGGCGGCGGAGGCTTTTTTCCAAAGGGAGGCCAGCTGGCTGATCTGCACCGGCGGCTACGGGAAGGACACCGCGGGGGTGCTGCCCCAGCCGGAGGCGGCGCTCTACGCCCGGCGGTGCGCCGCCCTGGGTGTACCGGAGGACCGGATCATCGTAGAGGACCGCTCCACCAACTGCGGGGAAAACCTCCGGTTTGCCCGGCAGCTGCTGACAGAGCGGGACATCCTGCCCCGCACCGGCGTCATCGCCTGTAAGCCCTACCTTGCCAGGCGGGCCTGGGCCACCGCCGCCAAGCAGTGGCCGGAGCTCCGTTGGGGCGTGGCCTGCCAGCAGATCGGCCTGGAGGAATACCTCCGGCAGCGCCAGGATCCCCAGGAGGTGCTCCACCTGATGGTGGGGGACCTCCAGCGGCTGCGGCGGTACGCCGGCAGCTTCCAGGTGCCGGTAACGGTTCCGGAGCCGGTTTGGGAGGCCTGCCTGCGGCTGGCGGCGGACGGCTACGACCGGTTTGTTATCCGGTAGCTAAACATGGAGGACAGGCAGATGAGATGGATAGACGGCAGCGAGATAGACGTTCATCCGTACACCGGCGAGGCGCTTTGCGAAAAGCTTTCCCTGGAGATGTGGGGGAGCTGCAAAATGGAGCACTGGCCAAGGTGGCCGGATGTTATCCAGGTGGCCTATTTTATCATCGCCTTTGATACCGAGCTGGCCATGGAGGGGATTTTTACCTTTCTGGAAAACTCCATCGGGCACTACGCCCCCCAGATTATCCGGGCGTTCCGGGCAATCGGCGATGACCACGACGCGGATATTCTGGAGGAGATCTGCGCCCTCTGCCCGCCGGATGTTATGAGAGGCGAGCTTCTGGAGCATTGCCATCAGGAGTACGAGATCAGCTGCTTCGATGAGGACCACAAGCGAAAGGAAGAGGTGGCCGAGAAAATCACCCGGCTGGCAAAGGGGCTGTATCTGAGTACAGGCGCTGATATCTGGGCACCGCTGTTCGACTATGTAGACAAAAAAATCGCTGCGCTATAGCTGCTGCAAAAAGGTGCCGTTGGCAAAGGCGGGCGAGGCGCGAGGGGAGGAGTGGCGATGAAGCCGGAGCGGCTGGACAAGGCTTTGGCAGGGCAGTCCACCTGGTCCCGGCGGGAGGTTCGGGACTGGATCCGGCAGGGGCTGGTGACGGTGGACGGCATCCCGGTCAAAAGCCCGGAGCAAAAGCTGGACTGGGAGCAGCACCGGGTGGTGGTGGCGGGGAAGGAGCTTTCCCTGCGCCCCCGCCTCTACCTGATGATGAACAAGCCTGCCGGTGTGGTTTCGGCCACCAGGGACGACGGCTGCCCCACCGTGGTGGACCTGGTGCCGCCCCAGCTCCGGCGCCGGGGGCTTTTTCCGGCGGGGCGGCTGGATAAGGACACCACCGGCATGATGGTCATCACCGATGACGGCGCCCTGGCCCACCGCATCCTCTCCCCGAAAAGCCACGTGCCCAAAACCTACCTGGCCCGCCTGGACCGGCCGGTGACGGCGGAGATGGCGGAACGCTTTGCCGCCGGTATCCCCTTAGCGGGGGAGGAGGGGGCCTGCCTTCCGGCGGCGCTGGAGACGGTGGAGGAAACGCTGGCACGGGTGGTGCTGTGGGAAGGGATGTACCACCAGATCAAGCGGATGTTTGCCGCCTGCGGGGCCCGGGTGGTGGAGCTGCACCGGGTAGCTATGGGGGCGCTGCCGCTGGATTCCGGCTTGGCCCCTGGGGAGTGCCGGGAGCTGACGCCGGAGGAGCTGGTGCTCCTTCAGGCCCGGGATGAGGGGCCGAGTGTAGGGAAGGGACTTTAGGCAGGTGGGCCTAAAAGGAGCCCGTCCCCACAACCAAGCATAGCCACAAACCGGCGAGCCTATCCCACACCACTTCCCCGCCGCCCGGCGGCGGCCCCACCGGCCGAAGGCCGGAGAAAATCCCCCCGCAGGGAATCAGATCCGCCGGAGGCACCACCCGACCGAAGGGAGGGGAACCCCCGCAGGGAATCAAAATCCGCCGGAGGCACCTTATCAGGCCAACCGGAAGGAGGGAGCGGGCCAATTCGCTTCCCCCACAAGGCCGCTGGAGCCTG